>NZ_JARESU010000110.1:0-28730 GCF_046027075.1 Paraburkholderia sp. RL18-085-BIA-A
CGCTGCACTACTAAACCCGTAAAAACACATAGCCGCCCGCCACTCTCCCGGCGGCGGCGCTTCTCTTTCTTGCGCGGTCACTTGCGCCACACAACAAGTCACAGACCCACGCCCAGCCCGCCATAAAAAAAAGGCGCCCGAAGGCGCCTTTGAGGCAAACTGCTTTTTTACGACTTATTAGAACTTGTGGCGGATGCCGACGCGAGCCGTGAACTGGTTCTGGTTCGACGAACCCGTCAGGCCGTTGATGCCTGCCGTTGCGTCGACCGTAGCGCCCGCCTGGTTGAGCGTTTCGCCCAGAGCGTGCTGGTACACGCCGGTCAGGTACACGTCGGTACGCTTGGACAGGAAGTAATCCACGCCGATCGAGCCCTGGTGGTACTGAGCACGGTCCGCGCCGTTGATTTCCGCGCCGCGCGTGTAGTCATACGCTGCGCCGACCAGCAATGCCGGGGTCAACTGGTACTTGAAGTTGATTTCGCCGTTGTTGAACGTAGCCGACTGGCCGCGGAACGGCGACGCGAACGACGCGCCCAGGTTGGCGAAACGGATGTTCGAGTACGTCAGGCCGATCGTTGCCGCGCCGAACGTGTATGCGCCGCCTGCACCGATCACCTGGTACGTGTTAGCCGACGAGAAGCCACCGTAGATCGGGTTCGTCACAGCAGCAGCCGCCGCCGTGGTCGTACCGCCGTTGTTGAACAGGCCGCCCGTAGCTGCCGGCGTGCGTGCGTTCAAGTAGCCGACGCCCAACGCGAGAGGACCGTTGTTGTAGCCAGCACCCAACGACCAGATCTGGTTGCCCGTGAAGTTGCCTGCCTGGCCGCCGAGGCTGTACGTGCCGCCGAACGTCAGGCCGCTGTAGTTCTGGCTCGTGAACTTGACCGTGTTGTTGGTGCGGTATGCGTTGTTGAAGTTGTCGATGTCGCCCGGGTGAGCTGCGATGTAGCCGCCCCACTGGTCACCGGCTTCGAACGGACCAACGTAGTCGACGACGGAGTCGTACTGACGACCCAGCGTGACCGTGCCGAACTGGCTCGACAGGCCGACGTAAGCTTGACGACCGAACATCAGGCCGCCTTGACCCAGCTTGCCGTTGGTCACGTCAAAGCCGTTTTCCAACACGAACAGTGCCTTCAGACCGCCGCCCAGATCTTCCGTGCCGCGCAGGCCGAAACGCGAGCCTTGCAGAACACCACTGGACATGTCGTACTTGTGGCTGCCGCCCGCGTTGGTGTTCATGTTGATACCAACGTCAATAATACCGTACAGGGTCACGCTGCTCTGAGCATGTGCGGCGCCTGCGAATGCGCCCAATGCTGCGAGAGCGAGAAGCGACTTTTTCATCGAATGATCTCCAAGGATTACGAATCTTTTGTACAAGGCGAATATTTATCTAGCGTCGAGGCCTTGCTTATCCAACTTCGCGAGAAGTTGCCACGTAATGTAACAAAAGGCATACATGGCACAAAGAAAAAGGAGGTAGCGAGGAAGGGTCCTGTTTCGTTTACGCAACATGGTCTAGAATCGAAAGTTGGCTGCTCATTTAATGCGGATTCGAGGCTGCCGCGTCGCTGGTTTTGCCCCGCAAAGCTTTGTCGTACGGACCTCCGGTTCGGTGAGGCAGCCGTCGAATCAGGGAGTGCTTAATGTTTCTGGACGTGCTGATTAGCGAGTTTGATCGGGGTTTACGCTCAATGACTGGCGTGTCGCGGATGAGCCGGCCATTGCCGCTTCCGCAGGCGTCGGCGGTGACGGAAGGGGCGCCGGAACTGTCACCGGCCGAGCGTGCGCATGCGGCGGGATTGATGCGCGTGAATCACGTCGGCGAGGTCTGCGCGCAGGCGCTTTACCAGGCTCAGAAACTCGCGACCCGTTCGCCTTCGTTGCGCGCCATGTTCGATCACGCCGCCGCCGAGGAAGAAGATCACCTCGCATGGACCGCCAAACGTCTCCAGGCGCTCGACTCGCGTCCCAGTCTGTTGAATCCGCTTTGGTACACCGGAGCAATGGCGATCGGTCTCGCGGCGGGGCGCTTGGGCGATCGCGTCAGCCTCGGCTTCATGGCTGAAACCGAACGCCAGGTGGAGCAGCATCTCGACAGCCATCTGGATGAGCTGCCGCCCGCCGATCACGAATCGCGCGCGATCGTCGAGCAGATGCGCGTGGATGAAATGGAACACGGCAAGGCCGCAATGGACGCGGGCGGCATCGAGTTGCCATTCCCCGCGCGTGCGCTGATGCGCGCTGTGTCGAAAGTCATGACGCGCACGGCCTATTACGTATAAAGCAGGACCCACCGCGCACGCATCTCCGGAAGTGGGACGGCGCCTCGCGCGCCGTTCGCCGGACGTCCCCGAATCGTCCGCCTGCATCTCTTGACTCCCCCTCGCGATCTCTTTCATTCCACGCTGTTCCCCCGCACTTTTCACGTATCACCTTCACAAGTTGCACTAGCTCATTCATTTATAACGGTTTTCCGTTTTATGCATGATCTGAAGGAGTCGCGCTAAGTCCTTGTTCTATCAAACAAAATTGGCGCAAAAACCCGGCATCTCCCTTGACCCAAGATTATCGTTCCTCTAAAGTGGGAGACAGTGTGAGAAAGTGTATTTTTGTGTGATCTCGCCAGCACTTTGGGGTAGATTTTCACGAATCGGGCAGCCGGCGCAAAAGTGCCGCAAGCAACTAGTTGCATGGGGCCGGAGTAAGCGCTAAAGCGCCAACTCCGGTCGACAGGGGAGAGCGAAGTGTTCCAAGGGGCGTCGGCGCTGACGCTCGATGCGAAAGGGCGGATGTCGATCCCCTCTCGCTATCGGGATGCGCTGCAAACACAGGCAGAGGGCCGGGTGACGATCACCAAGCACCCGGACGGCTGCCTGTTGCTCTTTCCGCGCCCGGAGTGGGAAGTTTTTCGCGAGAAGGTCGGCAATCTGCCGATGAACGCCACGTGGTGGCGCCGCATCTTTCTCGGTAATGCGATGGATGTCGATATGGACGGCGCGGGCCGCGTGCTTGTGTCGCCGGAATTACGCATGGCTGGCGCGCTGGAAAAAGAAGTGACCTTACTCGGCATGGGCCGTCACTTCGAGTTATGGGATGCGCAAACCTACGCCGCGAAGGAACAGGCGGCAATCGCCGAGGGCATGCCCGAAGCGTTGAAGAATTTCACGTTCTGATCGCGGCTTACATATATGGCACCTGCGATGGGAAACGAATTGCAGCATCGCACGGTGCTGCTGAATGAAGCGGTCGATGCGCTGGTGACGCGCGCGGACGGGGTGTATGTGGACGGCACCTTTGGGCGCGGCGGTCATAGCCGGCTGGTGCTGGAGCGGCTTGGCGAGTCGGGGCGGCTGATCGCGTTCGACAAGGACCCGCTCGCCATTGCCACGGCGCAGCAGATTGCCGATCCGCGCTTTGGCATCGTGCACGAGAGTTTTGCTTCACTGCGCGCCGCCATTGCGGAGCGCGGGGTGGGACGGGTGTCGGGTGTTTTGCTGGATCTGGGCGTGTCGTCGCCGCAAGTCGACGATCCGGAGCGGGGCTTCAGTTTCCGCGCCGACGGCCCGCTCGACATGCGGATGGACCCGACGCGCGGCGAGTCTGCCGCTGACTGGCTGGCGCGGGCCACGGTGCAGGAACTGACGGAGGTGATACGAGATTATGGGGAAGAACGGTTTGCTTTTCAGATTGCAAAGGCGCTTGTTGCTCGCCGGGCAGAGTCCGACCGTCTTGGGCCTCTCGTCAGCACGGGCGAGCTTGCCCAAATCGTGGGTAACGTCGTCAAAACCCGTGAGAAGGGCAAGGATCCGGCAACCCGCACCTTTCAAGCTATACGGATTCACATCAATCAAGAGCTTGCGGAGCTGCAAGTCGTTTTAGAAGCAGCGTTATCGCTGCTGGAGCAAGGGGGGCGGCTGGTGGTCATCAGCTTTCATTCGCTCGAGGACCGGATCGTCAAGCGATTCATGCAGGCGCACGCCAGTACGCCTGCGGTCGATCGCCGTCTGCCGATTCGCGCAGTCGATCTGCCGAGCCCCCCGCTCAAGATCATCGGCCGCGTGTTCGCAAGCGACGCTGAAGTCGCCGCGAATCCGCGCGCCCGTTCTGCCGTGATGCGTGTGGCGGAGCGGATCGCGCCATGAATCGTCTCAATATCTTCCTGCTGATGATCGTGATGGGCTGCGCCTTGTCGGTTGTCAACGCGACCAATCAGCAGCGTCAGATCTTTATCCAGTTGCAGCGCGCGCAATCGCAGGAGCGCCAGCTGCAGCAGGACTATTCGCAGCTTCAATATCAGCAGAGCGCGCTGTCGAAAACGTCGCGCATCGAGCAGATCGCCACCGATTCGCTGAAGATGCAAGCGGTCACGACCGGCCGCACGCAATATCTGACGCTCGACCCGGGCGCGGTGAAGGCCGAGGACGCGCCGATTCCCACGTCCGGTCCGGCGCAAGCGTCGGCGCCGGCGGCGACCCGTCGCGGAGGCGTGCGATGAAAAAATCGTCGGCTCGCAAGAGCGTCGCCTTTTCGGCCAATCCGATCCTGTCGGTGCGCCTGCCGATGTGGCGCTCGAAACTCGTCGTGTTCCTGCTGTTCATGGCGTTCGTCGCGCTGGCCGCGCGCGCGTTCTGGATTCAGGGTCCGGGCAACGGGTTCTATCTGAAGCAGGGTGAAATCCGCTATCAGCGCCGCCTCGAACTGCCGGCTACGCGCGGCAAGATTCTCGATCGCAACGGTCTGGTGCTCGCCACGAGCCTGCCGGTGCGCGCGATCTGGGCGATTCCCGAATCGGTGCCGGACGATCTCGGCGCGGACAAGCTGAATTCGCTCGGCAAACTGCTCGGCATGACCAACAAGGAGTTGCGCGCCAAGCTGTCGGAGGACAAGAACTTCGTCTACGTGAAGCGTCAGGTGCCGGTCGACGTCGCCGCGAAAGTCACGGCACTGGACATCCCCGGCATATACGCGCGCGACGAGTACAAGCGTTTCTATCCCGAAGGCGAGATCACGGCTCACCTGATCGGCTTCACGAACGTCGAAGACGAGGGCCAGGAAGGCGTCGAACTCGGCGACCAGAAGATGCTCGCGGGCATGTCGGGCAGCCGGCGCGTGATCAAGGACCGCATGGGCCACATCATCGAGGACGTGGACGAGCAGGTCGTGCCGCACAACGGCCAGGACGTCGATCTGTCGATCGACAGCAAGATCCAGTACATCGCGTACACGAACCTGAAAGCGGCCGTCGAAAAATTCAAGGCGAAGGCCGGCGCGGCGATCGTGATCGACGTGCGCACGGGCGAGGTGCTCGCGCTTGTCAATTTTCCGACCTACAACCCGAACGACCGCTCGCACCTGACGGGCGACCAGTTGCGCAACCGCATCCTGACCGACACGTTCGAGCCGGGCTCGATCATGAAGCCGTTCACGGTTTCGCTCGCGCTCGATCTGCACCGCGTGACGCCGACTACACTGGTAGATACGGGGCCGGGCCGCTTTGTGCTCGACGGGGCGCCGATTACCGACGACAGCGCGTTCGGCGTGCTGACGGTGGGCGGCGTGATCCAGAAGTCGAGCAACATCGGCGCGACGAAGATCGCAATGCAGCTCAAGCCCGAAGAGATGTGGAACATGTACACCAGCATCGGTCTCGGCCAGGCGCCGAAGGTCGGTTTCCCGGGCGCGGCGGCGGGCCGTCTGCGTCCGTGGAAGAGCTGGCGCCGCATCGAGCAGGCGACCATGTCGTACGGCTACGGTCTGTCGGTGTCGCTGTTCCAGCTGGGCCGCGCGTACACCGCGATCGCCCATGACGGCGAGATCATGCCGGTGTCGATTTTCCGCTCGCCTGGCGATCAGCCGGCCACCGGTCCGCAGATTTTCTCGCCGACCACCGCGCGCGAAGTGCGCGCGATGCTCGAAACCGTGACGGCGCCGGGCGGTACGTCGCCGGATGCGGCCGTGCCGGGCTATCGCGTTGGCGGCAAGAGCGGCACCGCGTACAAGCACGGCGCTCACGGCTACGACCACTCCAAGTATCGCGCGTCGTTCGTCGGCATGGCGCCGATGCCTAATCCGCGCATCGTCGTGGCCGTGTCGGTCGACGAGCCGACCGCGGGCAGCCACTTCGGCGGCCAGGTGTCGGGTCCGGTGTTCTCGGGCATCGTCGGCGATACGCTGCGCTCGCTGAACGTGCCGCCGGACATGCCGGTCAAGCAGATGGTGGTGTCCAACGACTCGGCGCCGCCCGCGCCGGGCACGCCGGCCACGCCGTCGGCGGTCAAGAAACTTTCCACCAGCGCCGGCGCGAAGAAGATGACGATTTCCGCCGACGCGAAAAGCCACCCCGGAGTCGTGCGATGAACGCGCTGCGTAGCAAGCATCCAGCGCACCGGCAAATTGCCGACGCCATCGCCTGGCTGCACGCGCACGTGCTGCCAGGCGCGCATCTGCACGCCGACACGCGCTCGCTCGCGCCCGGCGATGCATTTTTCGCCTATGCGGTGGAGGGCGCTGACAACCGTCCGTTCATCGGCGGCGCGATCGAGCGTGGCGCAGCCGCGGTGCTGGTGCAGCCCGAAGGCTTCAGCGGCACGCCCGATCCGTCCATCACGCTGGCCGTGCCGGCGTTGAACGAACTCGCCGGGTCGATCGCGAGCGGCTGGTATCGCGACCCGAGCGACGCGATGCTGACGGTCGGCATCACCGGCACCAACGGCAAGACCTCGTGCAGCCAGTGGATCGCCGCGGCACTCGGATCGCTCGGCACACGTTGCGCGATCATCGGCACGCTCGGCACCGGTTTGCCGGGCCAGCTCGTGGACACCGGCTTCACGACGCCGGACGCCCCGCAACTGCAACGCAGTCTCGCGCAATTGCGCGACGCGGGCGCGCAGGCGGTGGCGATGGAAGTTTCGTCGCATGCGCTGCATCAGGGGCGCGTGAATGGCACGGCGTTCGACATCGCCGTGTTCACGAATCTCACGCAGGACCACCTCGACTATCACGGCACGTTCGAAGCGTATGAAGCGGCCAAGGCGCGCTTGTTCGCGTGGCCGGAATTGCGCGCGGCCGTGATCAATCGCGACGATGCCGCCGGCCGTCGACTGCTCGGCAGCACCCAAGGCCACGCGCGCACCATCGCCTACGGACTCGACGCCTCGTTGCAGGACGCGCCGCAAGCCGACGCGCTGTTGCGCGCGTCGAACGTGCGCGCAACAGCCACCGGCACCGCGTTCCATCTGAGCACATCGGATTGGGGCGACGCCGACGTCGAAGTGCAAACGCTTGGCGCGTTCAACGTCAGCAATCTGCTCGGCGTGCTCGGCGCGCTGCTCGCCGCCGACGTGCCGTTCGACGCAGCGCTCGCCGAACTCGCGAAACTCGAGCCGGTGAACGGCCGCATGCAGCGCCTCGGCGGCCGTCTGCAACACGATGAGCCGCTCGTTGTAATCGATTACGCGCATACGCCGGACGCGCTGGAAAAGACTCTGGAAGCGCTGCGCCCGATGGCGGCCGCGCGCGGCGGCGAACTGATCTGCATGTTCGGCTGCGGCGGCGACCGCGACGCCACCAAGCGCCCGCTGATGGGCGCGATCGCCGAGAAGCTTGCGGATGGCGTCGTCGTGACCAGCGACAACCCGCGCAGCGAAGACCCGCAGTCGATCATCGAACAGATCGCCGCGGGCATGAAGGACGCGTCGCAGGCACGCCGTATCGAGGACCGCGCAAGCGCGATCCTGCAAGCGATCCGCAGCGCCGCGCGCGAAGACGTCATCGTGCTGGCCGGCAAGGGGCACGAAGCCACCCAGGAAATCATGGGCAAGAAACGCGCTTTCTCCGATCAGGACCACGCCCGCCTCGCGCTCGCCGCGCGGGCGACGCACGCACGCGGAGGTGGCGAATGAGCATGTTCACGCTACGTGATGCCGCCGCGCTGATCCCCGGCGCGACCGTGCTCGGCGACGACAGCGTTGCGTTCGAACGCGTGTCGACCGACAGCCGCAGCGGCGGCCCCGGCGATCTGTTCGTCGCGATCAAGGGCGAGCGTTTCGATGCGCACGATTTTTTGCCGGACGTCGCGGCGCGGCACGTGACGGCCGCGCTCGTCACGCGCGCGCCGGATGACTGGAACGTGCCCGCAATCCGCGTGGCCGATACGCGGGCCGCGCTGGGCGCGCTCGCGCGCGGCTGGCGCCGCCAGTTCAGCATGCCGCTCGTCGCCGTGACGGGCAGCAACGGCAAGACCACGGTCAAGGAAATGATCGCGTCGATCTTCGCCGCCGCGGTCGGCGCGGACGCGCGTCTCGCGACCGCCGGCAACTTCAACAACGACATCGGGCTGCCGCTCACGCTGTTCCGTCTGCATGCCGCGCATCGGCTGGCGGTGGTCGAGCTCGGCATGAATCATCCGGGCGAAACTGAGTTGCTTGCGAAAATCGCCGAGCCGACGGTGGCCGTGGTGAACAACGCGCAGCGCGAGCATCAGGAGTTCATGGCGACCGTCGAAGCGGTCGCGCTCGAACACGCGAGCGTGATTCATGCGTTGTCTCCCGAAGGCGTCGCCGTATTCCCGGCGGACGATGCTTACGCGAGCATCTGGCGCGTGGCGGCCACCGGCAACCGCATCGTCGACTTCGCTTTGAATTCGGCGGAGCGGTTGACGGAAGCTGCCGTCAAAGGCACGTTCGACGGCAATCGCCTGAGCATCGACACGCCTGAAGGCCAGCTTGAAGTCACGCTGCAAGTACTCGGCGATCACAACGCGCGCAACGCACTCGCCGCGACGTCGGCCGCGTTGGCCGCAGGCGTTTCGCTCGACGCGATCAAGCGCGGCCTCGAATCGTTCGGCGCAGTGAAGGGCCGGCTGCAGGTGAAGCAGGCCGCGCTCGGCACGCTCGCCGGCGCCACCGTGATCGACGACACCTACAACGCCAATCCCGACTCGATGCGCGCCGCGATCGACGTGCTTGCATCGCGCGCCGCGCCGCGCGTGCTGGTGATGGGCGACATGGGCGAAGTCGGCGACAACGGTCCGGCGTTTCACCGCGAAATCGGTGCCTACGCCAAAGAGCGCGGCATCGACGCGCTGTACGCAATGGGCGACGCCTCGCGCGACGCCTGTACCGCGTATGGCGCAGGCGCGCATCACGTGGCCGATGTCGGCACGTTGATCGCGCAATTGCAGCAGGCCGGTTTCGGCGCTGCCGCAACGCTTCTCGTGAAAGGCTCGCGCTTCATGCAAATGGAGCGCGTGGTGGACGCCGTAACGAGTCCACAACCCAACGCAGCGGGCTCGACGCCCGCCGCACATTGAAATAGAAGGACCGAAGCATGCTACTGGCGCTGGCGCAATGGCTGCAGAATGACGCAAGCTTCTTGCGCGTGTTCAGTTATCTGACTTTCCGTGCGGTGATGGCGACCATCACCGCGCTGCTGATCGGGCTCGTCTGTGGCCCGGCGGTGATTCGCAAGCTGACCGCGATGAAGGTCGGGCAGGCCGTCCGCAAAGACGGCCCGCAGACCCATCTCGTCAAATCCGGCACGCCGACCATGGGCGGCGTGCTGATTCTGCTTGGCATCGCGGTGGCCACGCTGTTGTGGGCCGACCTGACCAACCGTTTCATCTGGATCGTGATGCTCGTCACGTTCGGCTTCGGCGTGATTGGCTGGGTCGACGATTATCGCAAGGTGGTCTACAAGGACCCGCGCGGCATGTCGTCGCGCGAGAAGTATTTCTGGCAATCGGTGATCGGTCTGTTCGCGGCGGTGTATCTCGCGTTCAGCGTGTCGGAAGCGAGCAACGTGCGCGTGTTCGACCTGTTCATGGCGTGGGTGCGCAGCGGCTTGTCGATGGGCTTGCCGGCGCGCGCCGATCTGATGCTGCCGTTCGTCAAGTCGATCAGCTATCCGCTCGGCGTGTGGGGCTTCATCGTGCTGACGTATCTGGTGATCGTCGGCGCGAGCAACGCGGTCAATCTCACCGATGGCCTCGACGGGCTCGTGATCATGCCGGTGGTGCTGGTCGGCGCGTCGCTCGGCGTGTTCGCCTATGTGATGGGCAGCTCGGTCTATTCGAAGTACCTGCTGTTTCCGCATATCGCCGGCGCCGGGGAGTTGCTGATTTTCTGTTCGGCGATGGGCGGCGCGGGCCTCGCGTTCCTCTGGTTCAACACGCACCCGGCGCAAATGTTCATGGGCGATGTCGGCGCGCTCGCGCTCGGCGGCGCGCTCGGCACAGTCGCGGTGATCGTGCGTCAGGAAATCGTGCTGTTCATCATGGGCGGCATTTTCGTCGCGGAGACGCTCTCGGTGATGTTGCAGGTCACGTGGTTCAAGTACACCAAGCGCCGGTTCGGCGAAGGGCGGCGTCTCTTCAAGATGGCGCCGCTGCATCACCATTTCGAATTGTCCGGGTGGAAGGAAACGCAGGTGGTGGTGCGCTTCTGGATCATCACGTTGATGTTGTGTCTGTTCGGTTTGTCCACGCTCAAACTGCGTTAAGCAGCACGTATTAAAGGAAGCAGGCGATGTTCGGCGAGAAGTTTCGGGATCGGCAAAAGCCGATGGTGCTCGTGCTGGGACTGGGTGAATCCGGTCTCGCGATGGCGCGCTGGTGCGCGCGGCACGGCTGTCGGCTGCGTGTGGCCGACACGCGTGAAGTGCCGCCGAACCTGTCCGCGCTGCCAGCGCATGGCGTCGACGCGGACTTCGTCGGCGGCCCGTTCTCGCCCGTGCTGCTCGAAGGTATAGAACTGGTCGCGATCAGCCCGGGCCTGTCGCCGCTTGCCGCTGACCTGTTGCCGCTGATAGCGGCGGCGCGCGAGCAGGGCATCCCCGTGTGGGGCGAACTCGAGTTCTTCTCCCAAGCGTTGCAGACGCTCGGCGAAAGCGGCTACGCGCCGAAGGTGATCGCGATCACCGGCACCAACGGCAAGACCACGACGACGAGCCTGACCGGCCTGCTGTGCGAACGCGCCGGCAAGAAGGTCGCGGTGGCGGGCAACATCAGCCCGGCTTTGCTCGACAAGCTCAGCGAAGCGATCGATCACACCGCGCTGCCCGACGTGTGGGTGCTCGAACTGTCGAGCTTCCAGCTGGAAACGGCGCACACCTTTTCACCGGACGCGGCCGTGGTGCTGAACATCACGCAGGATCACCTCGACTGGCACGGCGGCCTCGATGCGTACGCGGCTGCGAAGGGCCGCATCTTCGGTACACAGACCGTGCGCGTGCTGAACCGCGACGACTCGCGCGTGATGTCGCTCGCGCCCTCCGCCGACGTTGAAGCGGAGACAATCACGTTCGGCGTAACCGAACCGAAGAATGACGGCGACTACGGTTTGCTGCGCGACAACGGGATGATCTGGCTAGTCGAAGCGCACGATCGCGACGCAAGCGATGAACCTACGCCAAAGCGTCGTCGCAAGCACGAAGTAGCGACGACGCCGGACATCGCGCTCAAGCGCCTGATGCCCGCGGACGCTTTGCGCATTCGCGGTCTCCACAACGCCGCAAACGCATTGGCCGCGTATGCGCTCGCGCGCGCGATCGGTTTGCCGGGCGCGCCGCTGCTGCACGGTCTGCGTGAATATCATGGCGAGCCGCATCGCGTGGAGCTGATCGCGTCGATCGACGGCATCGACTATGTGGACGACAGCAAGGGCACCAATGTCGGCGCGACGGTTGCCGCGCTCGACGGCCTCGCGCAGCGCGCGGTGCTGATCGCCGGCGGCGACGGCAAGGGCCAGGATTTCGAACCGCTCGCCGCGCCGGTGATGCGCTGGTGCCGCGCCGTGATGCTGATCGGCCGTGACGCGCCGCTGATTCGCGCGGTGCTCGAACACAGCGGCGTCGCGCTGACGGATCACGCCACGCTCGAAGAAGCGACGCGTGCCGCCACCGCGCTGGCCGAGCCCGGCGACGCCGTGCTGCTGTCGCCGGCTTGCGCGAGCTTCGACATGTTCAAGGGATACGCACACCGTGCCGCCGTGTTTCGCAGCACGGTGGAAGAGATCGCTGCCGAACGGGGGACGATGATATGAGCTGGTCGGAACGTTTCGGTTCGCGTCAGGCAGTCGCTGGTGACGCGGGTGGCTCGGGCGGCGCGGCGCGGCTCGGTGGCCGCACGGGCGGCAGCGGGCTCGCGAGCGCCGTCAACGGCGTGCGTCCGCTGCGTTCGCGGATGCTCGACTACGACCACTCGCTGTTGTGGGTCGTCGTCGCGCTGCTGGGACTCGGTATCGTGATGGTGTATTCGGCATCGATCGCGATGCCCGATTCGCCGAAGTACGCGTCGTACCGCGACTACGCATTCCTCGTGCGCCAGATCATTTTCGTGACGATGGGCGCGGTGGTCGGCGTCGTGTCGTTCCGCATTCCGATTTCGACGTGGGACAAGTACGCACCGAAGCTCTTTCTGATCTCGCTCGTCGCGCTGGTGATCGTGCTGATCCCGCATGTCGGCAAGGGCGTGAACGGCGCGCGCCGCTGGATTCCGCTTGGCATCACGAACATGCAGCCGTCGGAAATCATGAAGCTCGCGGTGACGATCTACGCGGCGAACTACACGGTGCGCAAGCAGGAATACATGCACAGCTTCGCCAAGGGCTTTCTGCCGATGGCGGTTGCAGTCGGTCTCGTCGGCGCATTGCTGCTGCTCGAACCCGACATGGGCGCATTCATGGTGATCGCGGCCATCGCAATGGGTGTGCTGTTTCTCGGCGGCGTGAACGGCAAGCTGTTCGGCGGCCTGGTGGCGACCGCGGTCGGCACGTTCAGTCTACTGGTATGGGCGTCGCCATGGCGTCGTGAGCGGATCTTCGCGTACCTCGATCCGTGGGACGACCGCTACGCGCAGGGCAAAGCGTATCAATTGACGCACTCGCTGATCGCGTTCGGGCGCGGCGAGTGGTTTGGCGTGGGGCTCGGCGGCAGCGTCGAGAAGCTCAACTATCTGCCGGAAGCGCATACCGACTTCATTCTCGCGGTGATCGGCGAGGAACTGGGTTTCGTCGGCGTGCTGGTGGTCATCCTGATGTTCTACTGGATCGTGCGCCGCTCGTTCGAGATCGGCCGTCAGGCGCTCGCACTCGACCGCACGTTCGCGGGCCTGGTCGCGAAGGGCATCGGCATCTGGTTCGGCGCGCAGACCTTCATCAACATGGGCGTGAACCTCGGCTTGCTGCCGACCAAAGGTCTCACGCTGCCGCTCGTCAGCTATGGCGGCTCGGGTATTTTGCTGAACTGCGTCGCGATCGCCGTGTTGATGCGAGTCGACTATGAGAACCGTGTGCTGATGCGCGGGGGCAAAGTATGACCGGTCTCCAGCAACGCACGCTGATGGTGATGGCAGGCGGCACCGGCGGACACGTGTTCCCGGGGCTCGCGGTCGCGCACCTGATGCAGGCGTGGGGCTGGAAGGTCGTGTGGCTCGGCAATCCTGCAGGCATGGAAGCGACGCTGGTACCGAAGCACGGCATCCCGATGGAATACGTGCGCTTCGGCGGACTGCGCGGCAAAGGGCTGAAGACCAAGGTGATGCTGCCGCTGAATCTGCTGCGCGCCTGCACGCAAAGCCTGAGCGTGCTGCGCCGCGTGAAGCCGGACGTGGTGCTCGGCATGGGCGGCTACATCACGTTCCCGGCGGGATTGATGACCGCGTTGAGCGGCCGTCCGCTGGTCCTGCACGAACAGAATTCGATCGCGGGCCTCGCCAACAAGGTGCTCGCGAAACTCGCCAAACGCGTGCTGGTCGCGTTCCCGAATGCGCTGCCGCATGGCGAATGGACCGGCAATCCGATTCGAGAGGAACTTGCGCGCGCGATTGCACCCAAAGCACGCTACGCGCAACGAAGTGGTCCGTTGAATGTGCTCGTGGTGGGCGGCAGTCTCGGTGCGGCGGCGTTGAACGAAGTAGTGCCGCGCGCGGTCGCGCTGCTCGCGCCGAACGAACGGCCGCGCATCGTGCATCAGGCGGGCGCGAAGCATATCGAGGCACTGCGCGAGAACTACGCGGCAGCGGGTCTGCAGGCGGATAGCGGTGAGCAGCCCGACGTGGAACTCGTGCCGTTCATCGACGACATGACGAGCGCTTACGCGAACGCAGATCTGGTGATCTGCCGCTCGGGTGCGATGACGGTGTCGGAGATTTCGGCGGTTGGCGTGGCGGCGTTCTTCGTGCCGTTCCCGTATGCGGTGGACGATCACCAAACCACTAATGCAGCGTTTCTCGCCGACAACGGCGCGGCGCTGGTCGTGCAGCAACGTGACCTGTCGGCGGAAACGCTCGCCGACTGGTTGCGCAGCCAGACGCGGGAAAGTCTCGCGGAGATGGCGGAGCGTTCGCGCTCGCTCGCGAAACCCGACGCCACGGAACAGGTCGCGCAAATTTGCGCGACCGTGGCGGGTTCGATTTCGGGCGCGAGCCCAGAAGGAAAGCAATGAAACACATCGTCAAACACATTCACTTTGTCGGCATCGGCGGTGTCGGCATGAGCGGCATCGCGGAGGTGCTGGTCAACCTGGGCTATCAGGTGAGCGGCTCGGATCTGTCGAGCAACGCGGTCACGGATCGCCTTGCCGCGCTCGGCGCGCGTATCGCGATCGGTCACGCGGCGGAGAACATCGAAGGCGCGAACGCGGTGGTCGTGTCGACTGCGGTGCGCAGCGACAACCCCGAAGTGCTGGCCGCGCGTCATCGCCGCATTCCGATCGTGCCGCGCGCGGTGATGCTCGCGGAGCTGATGCGCCTGAAGCAGGGCATCGCGATTGCCGGCACGCACGGCAAGACCACGACCACGTCGCTGGTGGCGAGCGTGCTGGCCGCGGGCGGGCTCGATCCAACCTTCGTGATCGGCGGCCGACTGATCAGCGCGGGCGCGAATGCGCGACTCGGCACGGGTGACTTCATCGTCGCCGAAGCGGACGAGTCGGACGCGTCGTTCCTGAACCTGTTTCCGGTGATCGAAGTCATCACGAACATCGACGCCGATCACATGGACACCTACGGTCACGACTTCGCGCGGCTGAAGCAGGCGTTCATCGAATTCACGCACCGTCTGCCGTTCTACGGCATCGCGGTGCTGTGCGTCGACGACCCGAACGTGAAGGAGATCCTGCCGTTCGTGTCGAAGCCGATCATCCGCTACGGCTTCGCGCCCGACGCGCAGGTCCGCGCCGTGAACGTGAAAGCGCACGGCGGCAAGATGCATTTCACCGCGATGCGCGAAGACGCAGCGCCGCTCGACATCGTGCTGAACCTGCCGGGCGAGCACAACGTGCAGAACGCGTTGGCCGCGATTGCAATCGCGACTGAACTTGAAGTGAAAGATGCCGATATCCAGCGAGCGCTCGCGGATTTCAACGGTGTGGGCCGGCGTTTCCAGCACTACGGTGAAGTGCCGGTCGCAACTGAAGGCAAGGCCTCGGGTTCGTACACGCTGGTCGACGACTACGGCCATCACCCGGTCGAAATGGCGGCCACGGTGGCGGCGGCGCGCGGCGCATTCCCGGGTCGGCGTCTGGTGCTGGCGTTCCAGCCGCACCGCTTCACGCGCACGCGCGATTGCTTCGAGGATTTCGTGAAGGTGTTGTCGACCGTCGACGCGCTCGTGCTGACCGAAGTCTATTCGGCCGGCGAAGCGCCGATCGTCGCCGCGGACGGCCGCGCGTTGGCGCGCGCGCTGCGGGTGGCGGGCAAGGTCGAGCCGGTGTTCGTCGATACGGTGGATGAAGTGCCGGACGCGCTCTCGGCTGTGGTGCGCGACGGCGATGTGGTGATTACGATGGGCGCGGGTTCGATCGGCGGTGTGCCGGGTCGCCTCGCGCTCGAAACGAAGGTATGACATGAGCAGTATCGACCCCAAACAATTCGGCAAGGTAGCAGTGCTGCTCGGTGGAGATTCCGCCGAGCGCGAGGTGTCGCTCAACTCCGGGCGACTCGTGTTGCAAGGTCTGCGCGACGCGGGCGTTGACGCGCATCCGTTCGACCCGGCCGAGCGTCCGCTCTCCGCGTTGAAGGAAGAACGCTTCGTGCGCGCGTTCAACGCGCTGCATGGTGGCTACGGCGAGAACGGCCAGATTCAGGGAGCGCTCGACTTCTACGGCATCCGCTACACGGGTAGCGGCGTGCTCGGCTCCGCGCTCGGTCTGGACAAGTTCCGCACCAAGCTCGTGTGGCAGCAGCTCGGCATTCCGACACCGCCGTTCGAAGCGGTGCTGCGCGGCGACGACTACGCAGCGCGCGCGAAGGACATCGTCGCGAAGCTCGGCTTGCCGCTGTTCGTGAAGCCGGCGAGCGAAGGTTCGAGCGTCGCGGTGATCAAGGTGAAGAGCGCTGACGCTCTGCCGGCGGCGCTGCTCGAAGCGGTCAAGTACGACAGGATCGTCGTGGTCGAAAAGAGCATCGAAGGCGGCGGCGAATACACCGCGTGCATCGCCGGCAATCTGGACCTGCCGGTGATCCGCATCGTGCCGGCCGGCGAGTTCTATGACTACCACGCGAAATACATCGCCAACGACACGCAGTACCTGATCCCGTGCGGCCTCGCGGCGGACGAGGAAGCGCGCCTGAAAGTGCTGGCGCGCCGCGCGTTCGACGTGCTCGGCTGCACCGACTGGGGCCGCGCCGATTTCATGCTCGACGCCGAAGGCAATCCGTACTTTCTGGAAGTGAACACGGCGCCTGGCATGACCGATCACTC
The DNA here is from genome assembly GCF_046027075.1 of Paraburkholderia sp. RL18-085-BIA-A. Classification (NCBI taxonomy): domain Bacteria; kingdom Pseudomonadati; phylum Pseudomonadota; class Betaproteobacteria; order Burkholderiales; family Burkholderiaceae; genus Paraburkholderia; species Paraburkholderia sp. RL18-085-BIA-A. Next base: position 16,704 of record NZ_JARESU010000110.1, read on the forward strand.
GCTTCCGCCGAAGGCGGCGCGCGCGGTGGGCATCAGCTATCAGGAACTGGTTGTCGGCGTGTTGGCGCTGACGCTGCAGGACTAACCGGGGCGACCCGAAAGCAACACCATGTGGAACAACGTTCGCCAGCTCAATCTCGCCGCCAACGCATTGCATGCGTTGCTGGTGCTCGTGCTGCTGGCGGCGGGCGGTTACTGGCTGATCCAGCGCCCGAATTTCGCGCTGCGCGAAATCCAGATCGACGGCGACACCGAGCACATCAATTCGCCGACGGTGCGCGCCGGCGTAGTGGGGCGGTTGAAGGGCAACTTCTTCACGGTCGATCTCGACGTCGCGCGCCAGGCGTTCGAGCAGATGCCGTGGGTGCGTCACGCGAGCGTGCGGCGAGTCTGGCCGAATGCGCTGGCTGTCACGCTCGATGAGTACAAACCGCTGGGGACGTGGGGCAGCGATCAGCTGGTCAGCGTCGACGGCGAGCTGTTCACCGCCAACCAGGGTGAGCTCGAAGAAGAGCTGCCCGCGTTTGACGGCCCGGACGGCACGGCAAAGGAGGTGGTCGCGCGTTATCACGACTTCCAGAAGTGGTTTGCGCCGCTTGGCGCGACGCCCGAAGAAGTGACGCTGTCGCCGCGGTACGCGTGGACGGTGAAGCTGTCGAATGGAATGCAGGTGGAACTTGGCCGCGAACGCAATCAGGACACGCTGCTCGATCGCAGCAAGCGCCTGACGGCGGCGTGGAGCGCGGTGACGCAACGTTGGGGAAAGGATATCGAGTATGCGGACTTGCGCTATCCGAACGGTTTCGCGATTCGTGCCGCTGGCATGCGCTTTATCAGCGAACCCGACAAGGGCAAGAAGTAAACGGACATCACACGCAATGAGCACGCTATGAGTAAAGACTATAAAGATCTGCTGGTCGCCCTCGACATTGGGACGTCGAAGGTCGTGGCCATCGTCGCCGAGTTGAAGGGCGAAGGTCACTACGAGGTGATCGGCCTCGGCCAGAGCGAATCGAAGGGGCTCAAGAAAGGCGTGGTGGTGAATATCGAAGCCACCGTGCAGTCGATTCAGCGCGCGCTCGAAGAAGCCGAGCTGATGGCCGATTGCAAGATCACGAATGTGTTCACCGGGATCGCCGGTAGCCATATCCGCAGCTTCAATTCGAGCGGCATGGTGGCGATCAAGGAGAAGGAAGTCACGCAAACCGATGTGGCGCGGGTGATCGAAACGGCGAAGGCGATCAACATTCCGACCGACCAGCAGGTGCTGCATATCCTCACGCAGGAATTCATCATCGACGGCCAGGAAGATGTGCGCGAGCCGATCGGCATGAGCGGCATTCGCCTTGAAGTGAAGGTGCACATCGTCACCGGCGCGGTGAGCGCGGCGCAGAACATCGTCAAGTGCGTGCGCCGCTGCGGGCTCGAAGTGAACGATCTGATTCTGCAGCCGCTCGCGTCGTCGCTCGCGGTGCTGACGGAAGACGAGAAGGAACTCGGCGTGGTGCTGGTCGATATCGGCGGCGGCACGACCGACATTGCGATTTTCAGCGAAGGCGCGATCCGTCATACGGCGGTGATTCCGATCGCCGGCGATCAGATCACGAGCGACATCGCGATGGCCTTGCGTACGCCGACGCCGGACGCCGAAGACATCAAGGTCGACTACGGCATCGCCAAGCAGGCGCTCGCCGATCCGGACGAGATGATCGAAGTGCCGGGCCTTGGCGAACGCGGTCCGCGCACGCTGTCGCGCCAGGCGCTGGCGGCGGTGGTCGAGCCGCGCGTCGAAGAACTGTTTTCGCTCGTGCAGCAGGTGGTGCGCGAGTCGGGTTACGAGGAACTGCTGAGCTCCGGCGTGGTGCTGACCGGCGGCGCGTCGATGATGCTCGGCATGGTCGAACTGGGTGAGGACATCTTCCTGAAGCCGGTGCGCATCGGCGTGCCGGAATACGCGGGCGGTCTCGCCGACGTCGTGCGCAATCCGCGCTATTCGACGGCGATGGGCCTGCTCGTCGAAGGACGCTCGCAACGCATGCGCGGCCGCAAGGTCGCGGTGCAGTCGGGGTCGATGGGACAGGTGTTCACGCGGATGAAGGACTGGTTCCTCGGCAACTTCTGACGCATTGGTTTTGCTGCACGGTTTAGCTGAACGGGTTTCGAACGGGTTCTAAAAATACGCGCTGGTGCCGGCGGCCGGCGCGCGACAGGGGGTTGCCCGATCTCCTGCCGAATAACGGCCGAGTGGCTGTAATTTTTTATCTTGACGGAGGCAACATGGAATTCCAGATGCTGGAAACCGAAACGAACGGCACCATCATCAAGGTGGTCGGAGTAGGTGGCGCTGGCGGCAATGCCGTCCAGCACATGATCAACAAAGGCGTGCAAGGCGTCGACTTCATCGTGATGAACACGGACGCGCAGGCACTGTCGCGTTCGCGCGCCACCGCGGTGATCCAGCTCGGCAACACGGGCCTGGGCGCAGGAGCCAAGCCGGAAATGGGCCGCGCCGCAGCCGAAGAAGCACGTGAACGCATCGCCGACGCACTGCGCGGCGCGCACATGGTCTTCATCACGGCCGGCATGGGCGGCGGCACGGGTACGGGCGCTGCACCCGTGGTCGCGCAGATCGCGAAGGAAATGGGCATCCTGACCGTTGGCGTGGTCAGCAAGCCGTTCGAGTTCGAAGGCGGCAAGCGCATGCGCGTCGCTGAAGCCGGTTCGCAGCAACTGGAGGATCACGTCGATTCGCTGATCGTCGTTCTGAACGACAAGCTGTTCGAGGTGATGGGCGACGACGCCGAGATGGACAAGTGCTTCCAGTGCGCGGACGACGTTCTGAACAACGCAGTGGCCGGCATCGCGGAAATCATCAACGTCGACGGTCTGGTGAACGTCGACTTCGAAGACGTGAAGACGGTGATGGGCGAGCAGGGCAAGGCGATGATGGGCACGGCGACGGTCGCCGGCGTCGATCGTGCGCGTCTGGCAGCCGAGCAGGCGGTCGCCAGCCCGCTGCTGGAAGGCGTGGATCTGTCGGGCGCGCGTGGCGTGCTGGTCAACATCACGTCGAGCCGTTCGCTGCGTCTGTCGGAAACGCGCGAAGTGATGAACACCATCAAGAGCTACGCAGCTGAAGACGCGACCGTGATCTTCGGCGCGGTGTACGACGATGCAATGGGCGACGCGCTGCGCGTGACGGTCGTGGCAACGGGTCTGGGCCGTGCGGCGAAGAAGCAGCAATCGGCACCGATGACGCTCTTGCGCACCGGCACCGACAACCAGCCGATCGGCGCGATGCAGCACGCGGCTTATGCACCGTCGACGTCGCACGCGAGCACGGCCGACTACGGCGCGCTGGACACGCCGGCTGTGTGGCGCACGTCGCGCGATACGGCGGCGTCGCACGTTCAGGCGCTGCAGGAAAAGGGCGTCGACACGTACGACATTCCGGCGTTCCTGCGCAAGCAGGCGGACTGAGCGCGCGAGCAGGCTTTCGTTGCCGCGCCGCTTCAGCGGCGCTGGCCGACGAATGCACGAGCGTGGCGGGTGAACGGCGAACAGGTCGCGCATCGTCAGATTCGCGGCAAGGACAAGTGCCCTCTTCGGATTCGCGAAGCGGATTGGGACACTGTCGCCGGACGGCGGAGCATATAGTTGGCTCAGGCCGAATGCGGCCCAGCCGGATTTCACTGCGACACGACAGCGTGCGAGCGTGCTTCGCATCGATGCAAAGGACTGAGCATGATTCAAGCAGGTGACAAGCTGCCCGACGCGACGCTCTTCGAGTTTGTCGAAGACGAGCGGGCGGGCTGCACGATCGGGCCTAACCGCTTCGACGTGCGCGAGCAGACGGCGGGCAAGCGCGTGGTGATCTTCGGATTGCCGGGCGCGTTCACGCCGACCTGTTCGGCCAAGCATGTACCGGGTTATGTCGAGCACGCCGAGCAGTTGCGCGCTCTTGGCATCGACGAAATCTGGTGCGTGTCCGTCAACGACGCGTTCGTAATGGGCGCGTGGGGACGCGATCAGCACGCCTCGGGCAAGGTGCGCATGATGGCGGACGGCAGTGCGGCTTTCACACGGGCGCTCGGTCTCGAGCAGGATTTGTCGGCGCGCGGCATGGGAATCCGTTCCCAGCGCTACGCGATGGTGGTCGACGACGGCGTGGTCAAGACGTTGAACGTCGAGGCTGCCGGCAAATTCGAAGTTAGCGATGCAAAGAGTATTCTCGTCACGTTGAGCTTGTGACCTGGGCGTCGCTCCTTCGCCTCGGGCCTACGCGCTTTTGCCGCGTTGTACCAGGGCAACGGTGAGTAAGGCGCTTTTGTGACAGGCCGTTACGCGGGCCGATGACCGGAAACGCCTCCGTTCCGGGCATCGGCCCGTCACGCTTCCCTGACGGGTGCCCGATGGGTAATGCAGCGAAACAGATTGATACCTACCGTGCAACGACGCTCCCTAGGGTATTGGAGTATAATTCGCGCTATGGAATAAAAAGTCCCGATTGGGATTTTCAATCGAATAGAAGATCACCATGTTGAAGCAGCGCACTATCAAATCAATCGTCAAGACAGTTGGCATCGGCCTGCACTCCGGCCGTAAGGTCAACCTGACGCTCCGTCCGGCGGCGCCGGACACCGGCATCGTGTTTTCGCGCGTGGATTTGCCCACGCCGGTGGACATCCCTGCGTCGGCGATGGCGATTGGCGATACGCGTCTCGCTTCCGTGTTGCAGAAAGACGGCGCGCGCGTGTCGACCATCGAGCACCTGATGTCCGCCTGCGCCGGTCTTGGCATCGACAACCTGTATGTCGACGTCACAGCCGAAGAGATTCCGATCATGGACGGCAGTGCCGGTTCGTTCGTGTTCCTGATCCAGTCGGCGGGTATCGAAGAGCAGAACGCGGCGAAGAAATTCATCAAGGTCACCAAGCCGGTCGAAATTCGCGACGGCGACAAATTCGCGCGTCTCGAGCCATTCTTCGGTTTCAAGCTCAAATTCACGATCGACTTCCGTCACCCGGCCGTGGACAAAACCGGCCAGGCGCTGGAAGTGGATTTCGCCAACACGTCGTACGTGCGGGAAATCGCGCGTGCGCGCACGTTCGGTTTTGCGCATGAAGTGGAAATGATGCGCGAACTGGGCCTGGCGCGCGGCGGCAGCATGGACAACGCGATCGTGCTCGACGAGTACCGCATCCTGAACAACGACGGCCTGCGCTACGACGACGAGTTCGTGAAGCACAAGATGCTCGACGCGATCGGCGACCTGTATGTGGTCGGCCATCCGTTGCTGGCTTCGTACACCGCGTACAAGTCGGGTCACGGCCTGAACAACGCGCTGCTGCGCGAGTTGCTGGCGCACGAAGATTCGTACGAAATCGTCAGTTTCGACGACACGCAGAAAGCGCCGCGCGGCTTCGCCTACGAGACGCAGACGGCTTTTGCATGACGCGTCTGGTTGCGCGCTTCGGTTGATATAGCCGGAGCAGAAAAAAAACGGCCCGCATGGGCCGTTTTTTTTCGTTCAGCGATTTCTCCGGTGCCGGGCCGCCATTCTCGCCAGCGCTTCCTGTAGCGGCGACGGCGCGAGCGATTCGCTCAGCGCGTGCAGCGCGTCGGCGCCGAGCGGCGTCATGCGCGCCTGCTTGACCGGTGGCGGCTCCTTGGCCGGCTGCGGCCGCACGCGAATCCTCAAGGCATTGACCGGCCAGCCGCGCTGCTGCAAATCCGCCAGTAGACGCGGCTCCAGATGCCGCAAGCGCGCGGCGAGCGCGTTATGCGCGGCAAACAGGGCCAGCACACCGTCCTTGATGAAACCCGGCTCCACGCTCGTCGCCAGATAATCGGGCAGCAGCGCGCGCAGATCCTTTTCGAGCGCCGCAATCTGCTCGACGCCCGCGCGCAGCGCCGCGAACGCGTCCGTGCGATTGAGCACCTCGGCGACCGGCTGTGGGCGGCGCGCGCCGAACTGCTTGGGCGGCGGCCTTGAAAAGGACGGAATACGGCTCATGTTTGATGGTGACGACGTGTTCGCACCCGATGCGCGTTCACCTCGCAATTGTACCGTGCGGGATGCACGCGGGCCCGCCTCAATGCGTACTGTCAAAGGTCGCTGCGGCGGGCTTCGGATGCCCGGCCGTCGTCGCGCCTCTGACACAGGCGCTGCCGGGGCCGCGTGCTAAAATGCCCGATTCGGTGCGACACGCACGCTCGTGTCCGACTGCTCCACGTTACGGAGCATCGACTAGAGGGTTATTGAGGCAACTCACCATGCCCTCCGTAGGCGGCCCCCTTGTGGGCCGCACTTTAGGAAGCAGATGCAACCTCTGGGAAGCATCCTTGTAGTGAAATTGGAAACCGGAGCAATCAGCCGGGAACCTTGTTGCATGGGCCTGATTACCGTCAGGTCCCGCCCAGTCAGCGGCTTCACCTCCGCCGACAGGGCGGGGTGATGTTTGCAATTCCCTCGCCTTCAGGCAAGGGTTTCGCTAAACGATACGAGCGAAAAGCTCGGTGTGTCATTGTTCGACTTCGTTTGCTGGACGACGAGGGTAGTGAACCTGCTGTACGACCAGCAGTAGCCTAGGAAGACATGCGTCACTGGCAACGGTGGCGTATGAAGCTCTTCTGACAATGTAGCCCCCGGAAATTTCGGGCAGATTGGTTCCGCGAGGAGCGGTCTGGATACTCCTAGCAGCAAGGGGGTAAGGCGCTAGGCTGGCTGATAGGGTTAACGGAAGTGAACTGCTGATAAACCTCGTTAGCATTGTGTGCCAAAGCTGCTGATAGGCACTAACCAAAAGGTATGCGGTTGGATAGCCCGCTCGAATCTCGGGTTACGTCGTTCGTGATACCGCCGGGGAATAGGCAGAACCTAAGTCAGTCGTGTGACATGCCGGGAACGTGGTAAGCCTGTATGGTTGCCAGCGCAGTAAGGCTGGCAGGCGAACCGCAAGGGACGCTGATGATTGTGCAGGTATGGGAGGACGGAAAAAGCGAAGGCCGGGCTGTAATGGACCGGATAGGGGTTGGGACATCACCCCACGCGAAAGCGGGCAGACTTCCGTCTGGTCTACCGTCGCAAGACGGCTGACTACCCTCTGTAACTTGGTCAGATGCAGGTGCATGCGCCTGCATTGAGTTTTGTTGTTCCCCAGCGGGGTGTATCTACCCCGCTGGGGGAGATGCGCCTTCTGTCTGGGGACTTTTCCAGGTAGGAGAGCAGCATGAAAGTATCTGGTCGAAAGACCGGATCTGCGCTTTCCCGCGCGCCGGACAACTGGTACGCCGTAGATTGGCGACGGGTTGAGCGGAACGTGAGAGGGATGCAGATTCGAATTGCGAAGGCGACGCGGGAAGGTGACTGGCGTAGGGTGAAAGCCCTGCAACGGATGCTAACTCGCACGTTGTCTGCGAAGCTGTATGCGGTACGACGTGTTACGCAAAACCAGGGTGCGCGAACGGCTGGAGTCGATCGCGAGCTATGGGATTCGCCTGACAGCCGGTGGGAAGCCATCGGCGGGTTGAAGCGGCGCGGATACAAGCCTCTGCCATTACGGAGAGTCTTTATCCCCAAGGCCAATGGGAAGGAACGCCCTCTGGGCATTCCGACCATGCGGGACAGGGCGATGCAAGCTCTGCATCTGCTGGCTTTGGAGCCAGTATCGGAATCGACGAGTGACCTGAATTCCTACGGGTTCAGGCTAAATCGTTCGACAGCTGATGCGATGGCCCAAATCCGCGTTTGTATGTCCCAAGAGGCTTCTGCCAAATGGGTCCTCGAAGCGGATATCAAGGGATGCTTTGACCACATCAGTCATGACTGGTTGGAAAACAATGTCCTGATGGACAGAGTAATCCTCCGGAAATGGTTGAAGGCTGGCCTGATTTATAAGGGGCAGCTACAGGCGACTGAGGCCGGTACGCCGCAGGGAGGCATCATCTCCCCGACGTTGGCAAACGTAACGCTGAATGGGCTGGAGCGAGAACTGGAAGTGCACCTCGGTGCAAAACTAGGGATCATGAAAGCTCGAAGGCTCAAAGTGAATGTGGTGCGGTACGCGGACGACTTTGTAATCACCGGCGACTCGCGTGAGTTGCTGGAGTGCGAGGTCCGACCTTGGGTAGAGGCATTCCTTGCGGTTCGGGGGCTGCAGTTATCGGAGGAGAAGACGCGGATCACTCACATTGACGACGGCTTCGATTTCCTTGGGTGGAATTTCCGAAAATACTCGGGAAAGATGCTCATCAAACCGAGCAAGAAGAACGCGAAAGCGTTCTATAGCAAGGTGGCGGAAACGATTCGCAGCAACAAGACGGTGAAGCAGGAGGAGATGATCCGACTGCTAAATCCAATGTTGCGCGGATGGGCGCAGTATCACCATCCGGTTACGGCCAAAAAGGCGTACACCCACATGGAGCATCTGGTGTTCCGGAGGCTCTGGTGGTGGTCCAAGCGGCGACATCCGCGAAAGAGCAGCAGTTGGGTGCGACAGAAGTACTTCCACTCAATCGACGCTCGACAGTGGGTGTTTGCGGTCCGGACGGTTCGAGATGATGGCAGTTGGGGCCTGATGGAGTTGTACCAACTCAGCGGTACGGCGATCAGGAGACACAAGAAGATCCAAGGAGAATTCAATCCCTTTGATCCGAAGTGGGAGCAATATGGCGAGCAACTGCGGCAGACGCGTCTGTGGGATTCGATGCGCTACCGGAAACAGTGGGCAAAGCTGTACATGTCGCAGAGCGGGCTGTGTGCGCACTGCGGCTGTGCCTTGACGGACGAAACAGGCTGGCACGACCATCATCTGGAATATCGGATGCATGGCGGGTCAGACAAGTTGTCCAACCGGGTCTTGCTTCACCCGCACTGTCACCAGCAGGTACACGTTGGTAAACTTGTAGTAACTAAGCCGGTTCTGTCGTAGACAGAACTTTGTTTGTAGATTTGAGCCGTATGCGGGGAAACTCGCACGTACGGTTCTCGGGGGGCCCGATCTTCGTAAGAAGGTCGGGCTACCCGACAATTCACTCTTGGACTAAGCCGCCGAGGCTCTTCCGACCCCGGAGCGCGCGTGCACGAACCGTACGCCGCGACCCAGCCGAAGCCGCGACGCAGACACCGATCCGATGACCACCGGTTTTCTACAGAAGATTTTTGGCAGCCGCAATCAGCGGTTAGTCAAGCAATATCAAAAGACCGTCGCGTCGATCAATGCGCTCGAACCGCAGATCGAGCAATTGACGGACGATCAACTGCGCGCCAAAACGGGTGAATTCCGCCAGCGCGTCGCAAGCGGCGAGTCGCTCGACAAGCTACTGCCGGAAGCTTTCGCGGTGTGCCGCGAGGCCAGCAAGCGGACGCTGAAAATGCGCCACTTCGACGTGCAGCTGATCGGCGGCATGGTCCTGCACTACGGCAAGATCGGCGAAATGCGCACCGGCGAAGGCAAGACGCTCGTCGCCACCCTGCCGGTGTACCTGAACGCGCTGTCGGGCCGCGGCGTCCACGTGGTCACGGTCAACGACTACCTCGCGCAGCGCGACGCCGAATGGATGGCGCGTCTGTACAACTTCCTCGGTCTGTCGGTCGGCATCAATCTGTCGCAGATGGATCACGAGTCGAAGCAGCAAGCGTACGCCGCCGACATCACGTACGGCACCAACAACGAATTCGGTTTCGACTACCTGCGCGACAACATGGTCTACGAGACCGAAGCGCGCGTGCAGCGGGCCCTCAACTTCGCGGTGGTCGACGAGGTCGACTCGATCCTGATCGACGAAGCCCGTACGCCGCTGATCATCTCCGGCCAGGCCGAAGACCACACCGAACTCTACGTGCGCATGAACGCGCTGCCGCCGCTGCTCGAACGCCAGATCGGCGAAGAGAAGGCGGACGGCACCGGCGTCGAAAAGCCGGGCGACTACACGCTGGACGAGAAAGGCCGTCAGGTATTCCTGACCGAGTCGGGCCACGAAAAGGCCGAGCGCCTGCTCGCCGAGTGGGGCCTGATCGGCGAGGGCGAGAGCCTGTACGCGCCGCAGAACATCACGCTGATGCACCACGTGTACGCGGCATTGCGCGCGCACACGCTGTTCTTCAAGGATCAGCACTACGTCGTGCAGAACGGCGAAGTGGTGATCGTCGACGAATTCACCGGTCGTCTGATGGCGGGCCGTCGCTGGTCGGATGGCTTGCACCAGGCTGTCGAGGCGAAGGAACACGTAAAGATTCAGAGCGAGAACCAGACGCTCGCGTCGATCACGTTCCAGAACTACTTCCGCATGTACGCGAAGCTGGCCGGCATGACCGGCACGGCTGACACCGAAGCGTACGAATTCAACGAGATCTACGGTCTCGAAACGGTCGTGATCCCGACCAATCGTCCGCCCAAGCGGATCGACAAGCAGGATCAGATCTACAAGACCGCCAAGGAACGCTACGACGCGGTGATCCGCGACATCCGCGATTGCTACGAGCGCGGTCAGCCGGTGCTGGTCGGCACGACGTCGATCGAAAACTCCGAACTGCTGTCGCATCTGCTCAAGCAGGCCGGTTTGCCGCACGAAGTGCTGAACGCGAAGCAGCACGCGCGTGAAGCCGAGATCGTCGCCGAAGCGGGCCGTCCGAAGCGCATCACGATTGCCACCAACATGGCCGGTCGCGGTACCGACATCGTGCTCGGCGGCAACGCGGAAAAGCAGGCGTCGTTCATCGAGCTGGACGAAACGCTGGCCGACGACGACAAGCAGCGCCGCATCCAGAAGCTGCACGACGAATGGCAGGCGCTGCACGATCAGGTGAAGACCGCGGGCGGTCTGCACATCATCGGCACCGAGCGTCACGAATCGCGCCGGATCGACAACCAGTTGCGCGGCCGTGCCGGCCGTCAGGGCGATCCGGGTTCGTCGCGCTTCTATCTGTCGCTGGAAGACCCGCTGCTGCGCATTTTCGCCGGCGATCGCGTGCGCGCGATCATGGACCGTCTGAAGATGCCGGAAGGCGAGGCGATCGAGGCGGGCATCGTGTCGCGTTCGATCGAGTCGGCGCAGCGCAAGGTCGAAGCGCGTAACTTCGACGTTCGCAAGCAATTGCTCGAATACGACGACGTGTCGAACGATCAGCGCAAGGTCATCTACCAGCAGCGCAACGAATTGCTCGAAGCGAACGACATCACCGAGACCATTGGCGCAATGCGTCATGGCGTGATCGCCGACATCGTTCACCAGTTCGTGCCGGCGGGGAGCATCGAAGAGCAGTGGGACGTGCCCGAGCTGGAAGAAGTGCTGCGCAACGAGTGGCAGCTCGACCTCGCGATCCAGGAAATGATCAACGAGTCGAACTCGATCAACGTAGACGAGATTCTCGAAGCGGTCGAAGCCGCCGCGGACGAAGCGTACGAGGCGAAGGTCGAGCTGGTGGGCCGCGAGTCGTTCAGCGCGTTCGAGCGTTCGATCATGCTGCAAACGCTCGACCGCAGCTGGCGCGAACATCTGGCCGCGCTCGACCATCTGCGTCAGGGCATCCATCTGCGCGGCTATGCGCAAAAGAACCCGAAGCAGGAATACAAGCGCGAGGCGTTCGAACTGTTCGCCGCGATGCTCGACGCCGTGAAGCTCGAAGTCACCCGCGTCGTGATGAACGTTCAGATCCAGTCGCCGGAACAACTGGAAGAAGCCGCCGAGCAGTTGGAAGAACAGGGCGGGCATCTCGAGAACGTCGAGTTTCGCCACGCCGAATTTGCCGAAGCCGCGTCCGCGGCGCCCGTCGCAGCCGAAGCGGCCACTGCCGCCATGATCGGCGACGCGATGAGCCATGGTCACGGCCACGGCTCATCGTCGCAAGCGGCGTCGCATGTGAGCGCGGACAGCGTGCCGAAGGTCGGCCGCAACGATCCGTGCCCGTGCGGCAGCGGCAAGAAGTACAAGCAGTGCCACGGCAAGATCGCGTAAGACCGAAGGGGGGGGGCCTGGTGGCGCGGCCCGGGGGGTTTATCAGGGGGTGGGCGGGTGATTACCGGG
>NZ_JARESU010000111.1:0-28580 GCF_046027075.1 Paraburkholderia sp. RL18-085-BIA-A
AACGGCGCCGTGCCGTCGCGTACGCGTTTTCGGGACCGCTAGTTGCAGCCGCAATCCGGCATACGATCATGGCCGCGGCCGCGCGGCAGATGAGCCACCGCGATCAACCCCGCCGCGCCCACCATCAACGCACCCACCGCCAACCACAGTGCCGGCGAGAACGACCCGGTGTGCTCCGCAATCGGCGCCGCAACCAACGGACCGACAATCTGGCCGACGCCATAGGCAGCCGTCGCGTAGCCCATCAGGCCGGCCGCATCGTCTCCGCGCAGGCGCCGCGCCTCGCGCATCGCGAACAGCGTGATCGCGGTGAACGGCAAGCCGATCAACACGCTGCCAAGCGAGAAGCCGCCTGCCGTCGGCCAGACGATTCCGAGCGCGATACCAATGGCTTGCAGCACATAGCAGCCCGCGAGCAGCGTGCGGTTATCCCAATGCGCCGGCAGACGCGCGCCAAGCAGCGCGCCGACGATCAGCGCCGCGCCGAACATCGGCCAGAACAGATCGGGCCAGGAAGAGCCCGGCAACGCATGGCGCGCGATGACGGGCAGAAAGGTCGCCGTGATGATATATCCGAAGCCGGGGATGCCGTAGAGCAGGATCAGCCAGATGGCGTCGGCGCGGTGCAGGGTGTGGCGGGCGTGTCTACTGGCGAGTTGGCTGGCAGCGCGCTGGCTCGCAGCGGATTGGCTGACGGCCGGTTCGCTGGCGGCACGTTGGCTTGCGCCGGGTTCGCCCACAGCAGCGCGGACGTTAGAAGACCGGCTCGTCCCATGCTGACCCGCATCCACCTCACCAACCGTCCCGCGTCCACGACGACCCGCCCCTTCCCCGCCGACTCCCGCCGCCCCTCGAAACACCGGCCAAACCACCGCCGACAAAGCCGCGCCGATCAGTCCAAACCCGATCCATCCCGCCGTTGCGCCAAAGCCGCCCGCGACGCTCACCAGCACTCCCGTCCCCACGATCCCCACGCCCGGCCCGGTGTAAATCACGCCGCTCCAGCCATGCGCGCCGAGTTCGGCGAGGCGTCGCAAGCCCCACTGGGACGCAAAAACGAACGTCCACGCGCTGACCGCGCCGGCGATGAAGCGCACCACCGCCCACACCCAGAAGTGACTCGTGACGCCCATCGCCAGCGTCAACAGAACCGTCGCGACGAGCCCCACGCGCACCATGCGCGCCGGCTCGACCCGCAGCGCGGCGCAACTGACCGCGCCGACGAAATACCCCGCGTAGTTGAACGACGCCAGCCAGCCGCCGTGCTGAATGTCGAGCTGCGGCTGACCGAAAGCGCCGCCATGGAGCATCAGCGGCAACAGCGGCGTGAAGGCAAAACGCCCGATCCCCAAGGTGACGGCCAGCGTCACCATGCAGGCGAGCGCCGCGCGGCGGGCGGCGTGAGGTTCGGTGAAGCGGTCGTACGCGTGGGAAGCGAGGTCGTTCATGATCGGGCGATAGGTGATGGCCGATGACGCTCAGGCCGGGTTCGTTCAGTTCATATTAGCTTGACCTTTTGATCACGAAAAATGAATAATTCGGATATCAATCATCGCCCGGAGAGAATCATGGATCTGGCCGCCTTGACCATTTTTCGCGCGGTCGTGCGGGAAAACGGCGTGACGCGCGCCGCTGCCAAGCTCAATCGCGTGCAGTCGAACGTCACGACGCGTATCAAGCAACTGGAAGAGCAACTCGGCACGGACCTGTTCATCCGCGACGGCCGCCGCCTCGTTCTGACGCCCGCGGGCGAAACGCTGCTGCCGTACGCGGAGCGCCTGCTCGCACTCGCCGACGAAGCGCGTCACGCGGTGCGCGAGGATCGTCCGAGCGGGCGCCTGCGCCTGGGCACGATGGAGAGCGTCGCGGCGACGCGCCTGCCCGGATTGCTCGCGCAATATCACCAGCAGTGGCCGGCCGTTGCGCTCGAACTGGAGACCGGCACGACCGGCAAGCTGATCGAGCGCGTGCGCGAATTCGAAGTGGATGCCGCTTTGGTGGCGACACCGCTCGACACGGCCGCGCTGAGCGACCTGTTCGAGACGGTGCCGGTATTCAGGGAAGAACTGGTGATGCTCACGCCGCGTGGGCATCGGCCGATTCGCGAGGTGCGCGACGTCGCGCTATCGACGCTGATCGCGTTCGAGCGTGGCTGCGCTTACCGGGCTTATATCGAGAAGTGGTATCTGGAACACGGTGTGAGGCCGGCGCGCGTGCTGGAGCTTGGCTCCTATCATGCGATCGTCGCGTGCGTGGCGGCCGGCGCGGGAGTGGCGGTGGCGCCGCGCTCAGTGCTGGATCTGCAAACCGATGCCAGCAATATTGCGGTTCATGAGCTGCCTGATATCGGCATGATCGAGACGTTGCTCGTGTGGCGACGCGGGCATTTTTCGTCCGCGCTCAATGCGCTGCGCCGCACGCTCGTGACGGCCGAGGAAGGGGAAACGGTCGCAATGGCAGACGCAATGGGGGGAACGGAGGACACGGCGGCCGCGAATATGGGTATCGCCTGATCGTTGCCTGCGGCGCCGGTTATCCGCCGAAGCCGAACCGCAAAAGCGTCGCGAATCAACCACCGCCCAGCCGCATACGAACCAGTGAATCGCGCGGCGCCTCGACACAACCCGGCTGCGCGACTTCGCAACAAAAAAAACTGGGCCACGCGACACGCCGAAACTACCTGCGCCCCGCGTGGCCCCATCAAACCCGAATCAAAGCTGGCCTTCGACCCAAGCCTTGACGCCAGCCAGCGCGGCGGGCAGGTTCGCCGGCTCGGTACCGCCAGCCTGCGCCATGTCCGGGCGGCCGCCGCCCTTGCCGCCGACCTGCTGCGCGACGAAGTTGACCAGTTCGCCAGCCTTGACCTTCTTGCTTGCGTCAGCCGTCACGCCGGCGATCAGGCTCACCTTGCCGCCTTCGACCGAAGCCAGCACGATCGCCGCGCTCTTCAGCTTGTCCTTCAGCTTGTCGACCGTCTCACGCAGCGTCTTGACGTCCGCGCCGTCCAGCATGGCCGCCAGCACGTGCACGCCGGCCACTTCGATTGCCTGACCGGCCAACTCGTCGCCCTGGCTCGAAGCCAGCTTCGACTTCAGCGCGCTCAGTTCTTTCTCCAGCGACTTCACCTGATCCTGCACCTGACTGATCCGCTGCGTCAGTTCGGACGGTTGCGCCTTCAACACCGCCGCAGCCGCATTGATGCGCGCGTCGAGCTCCTGCACGAAGCGCACGGCGTTGTCGCCCGTGATCGCTTCCACGCGACGAATGCCCGCCGCGACGCCGCCTTCCATCACGATCTTGAAGAAGCCGATGTCGCCGCTGCGATGCACGTGCGTACCGCCGCACAATTCACGCGAGAAACCCAGATCGAGCACGCGCACTTCGTCGCCGTACTTTTCGCCGAACAGCGCCATCGCGCCGCCCTTCACCGCTTCGTCGAACGGCATCACGCGCACGATGCCCGGCGCGTTCGCCAGCACTTCGGCGTTGACGATCTCTTCGACACGGCGGATCTGCTCGTCCGTCATCGGCGCGTTGTGCGCGAAGTCGAAACGGGTCTTGTCCGGATCAACTAGCGAGCCCTTCTGCTGCACGTGCGAGCCGAGCACCTCGCGCAGCGCCTTATGCATCAGGTGCGTGGCCGAGTGGTTGCGGGCCGTGCGGGCGCGGCGCACCGCGTCGATTTCCGCCTTGACGACTTCGCCCACCTTCAGCGTGCCCTGCTCGAGCGTGCCGTGATGGCCGACCACGTCGGCCTGAACCTTCAGCGAGTCGGTGACCGCGAAGCGCACGCTCGCGTTGGCCAGCACGCCCTGGTCGCCCACCTGGCCGCCCGACTCCGCATAAAACGGCGTGTGATCCAGCACGACGACCGCCTGCTGGCCATGCGCCACTTCCTGCACCGACGCGCCGTCCACGTACAGCGCGACCACCTTCGCATCGTCGAAGACGATTTCTTCGTAGCCGTGGAACGTGGTCTTCGCGCCCGAGTATTCGAGGCCTTGCGCCATCTTGAACTTGCCCGCCGCGCGCGCCTGCTCGCGCTGACGCGCCATCGCTTCGTCGAAGGCGGGTTCGTCGACCGTCACTTCGCGCTCGCGGCACACGTCCGCGGTCAGGTCCAGCGGGAATCCGTAGGTGTCGTGCAGCTTGAATGCGAGTTCGCCGTCGAGCGTCTTGCGGCCCTTCGCTTCGAGGTCGGCCAGCGCGCCTTCGAGAATCGACATGCCGTGCTCAATGGTCTCGAAAAAGCGCTCTTCTTCCTGGCGCAGCACGTCGGTAACGCGTTGTTCGGCATCCTGCAGTTCGGGGTACGCGCCGCCCATCTGCGCGACGAGGTCCGCCACCATGCGGTGGAAGAACGAGCCCTTCTTGCCCAGCTTGTAGCCGTGGCGGATTGCGCGGCGCACGATCCGGCGCAGCACGTAGCCGCGGCCTTCGTTGCCCGGAATCACACCGTCGACGATCAGGAACGAACATGCGCGGATGTGATCGGCGATCACCTTCAGCGAGTTGTTGGCCAGGTCGCTCACGCCGGTTTCGCGCGCCGCCGCCTTGATCAGCGCCTGGAACAGGTCGATTTCATAGTTGCTGTGCACGTGCTGCAGCACCGCGGCGATACGCTCCAGCCCCATGCCGGTGTCCACACACTGCTTGGGCAGCGGCGTCATGTTGCCCTGGGCGTCGCGGTTGAACTGCATGAACACGAGATTCCAGATCTCGATGTAGCGGTCGCCGTCTTCCTCGGGCGATCCCGGCGGGCCGCCCCACACGTCCGGGCCGTGGTCATAGAAGATCTCCGAGCACGGGCCGCACGGACCGGTGTCGGCCATCTGCCAGAAATTGTCCGATGCGTAGCGCGCGCCCTTGTTGTCGCCGATGCGGATGATGCGCTCGACCGGCACGCCCACTTCTTTCGCCCAGATGTCGTGCGCTTCGTCGTCTTCGTGATAGACGGTGACCCACAGTTTGTCTTTCGGCAGCTGGTAGACGCCGGTCAGCAATTCCCACGCGTAGTGGATCGCGTCGCGCTTGAAGTAGTCGCCGAACGAGAAGTTGCCCAGCATCTCGAAGAACGTGTGGTGACGCGCGGTGTAGCCGACGTTTTCCAGATCGTTGTGCTTGCCGCCCGCGCGCACGCTGCGCTGCGCGGTCGTGGCACGCGAATATGGACGCGATTCCGCGCCGAGGAACACATCTTTGAACTGCACCATTCCAGAATTGGTGAAGAGCAGGGTCGGGTCGTTGCCGGGCACAAGGCTCGACGAGCGAACGATCGTATGGCCCTTCGATTCGAAGAACTTGAGGAATTTCTCGCGGATTTCGGCGGCTTTCATAGCGTGCGGGGGACGGTCCTGGCTGTTACCGGCGGCATCGTGGGATGCGCCAACTGTTTGTTTCTTAAACGACTGATTATACGGGATCGGCGCGGCTGCGCGGCCGCGCGCACCGTACCTTGGCCGATCGGCCAGGTTTGACCGGCTTTGGCCGCGCTCGGCCTCGCCCACGCGCCGGATCGAGACGCGCCGCTCTGTCCTATGCCGTCCGGCTGAGTGCGCAGACCCGCGCGAATCGCTTAAGATTGCCCCGATCCGCGGCGCCTTGCGCGCCGCCAGGCTACATAGGAGACATCTGACCAATATGGGCGCTCTCAGTCATATCCGCGTGCTGGATCTCACCCGCGTGCTCGCCGGCCCTTGGTGCGCGCAAACGCTCGCCGATTTCGGCGCCGACGTCATCAAGATCGAACGACCCGAGGTCGGCGACGACACCCGTCACTGGGGCCCTCCGTATCTCAAGACGCCGCAGGGCACGGACACGCATGAGGCCGCGTACTACCTCGCGGCGAACCGCAACAAGCGCTCGGTCACGGTCGACATCGCGTCGCCCGAAGGCCAGCGGATCATCCGCGAACTGGCTGCGCAAAGCGACGTGGTGCTGGAGAACTACAAGGTCGGCCAGTTGAAGAAGTACGGGCTCGACTACGCGTCGCTCAAGGAAGTGAAGCCCGATCTGATCTACTGCTCGGTGACAGGCTTCGGGCAGACCGGACCGTATGCGCAGCGCGCCGGCTACGACTTCATCGTGCAGGGAATCGGCGGCTTCATGAGCATTACCGGCGAGCGCGACGGCCAGCCCGGCGGCGGTCCGCAAAAGGCCGGCGTCGCGATCGCCGACCTGATGACCGGCATGTATTCGACCATCGCCGTGCTCACCGCGCTCACGCACCGGGACCGCACGGGCGAAGGTCAATACATCGACATGGCGCTGCTCGACGTGCAGGTGGCGATGCTCGCCAACATGAATTCGAACTATCTGGCGAGCGGCCAGCCGCCGGTGCGTTGGGGCAATGCACATCCGAACATCGTGCCGTATCAGACCTTCCAGACGAGCGACGGCTGGATCATCGTCGCGGTCGGCAACGACGGGCAGTTCCGCAAGTTCGTCGAAGCGGGCGGCCGGCCTGAACTCGCCGACGACGAGCATTTCGCGACCAATCCGGCACGCGTGCGCAACCGCGACATCCTCGTGCCGATCCTCGCCGACATGGTTCGTCTACAAGGCAAGCAGCAATGGATTGGCGCGCTCGAAGCGGCGGGCGTGCCGTGCGGGCCGATCAACGATCTCGCCGAAGTGTTCGAGAACGAGCAAGTGGTGGCGCGCGGGATGCAGGTCGATCTGCCGCACCCGTCGGGAGGCACGGTCAAGCTGGTGCGCAATCCGATCAATATGACCGGTACGCCGCCGCAAGCGCTGGCTCACCCGCCTATGCTCGGCGAGCACACCGAGAGCATCTTGCGCGACGTGCTCGGTTATGACGAGGCGGCGGTTGCGACGTTGCGGGCGAAGTCCGTGATTTGAGAGATCCAGGTTGTGCCGGCGATGCGGGGCTGGTTCTCGCGTCGCCGCCAATTCAACCCTGCGTGCTTAACGAAGCCAGCCAGCGCCGCCCTTCGTCCCAATCGCCGAGGCCGCTGTCCGCGTTGATGTGGCCGCGCGCGCCGATGTCCACCCAGCGGCTGCCCCACGCGTTCGCGCAAGTCCGTGAAAACGGCACGCCGCCGTAGGGATCGTCGCTGCTCGCCACGACCATGGTCGCGAACGGCAAACCCGTGAGCGGCACCGGCGCGAAGCCGCTGGCGTTCTGTGGAAACTGCGCCTCGGACGGATCGGGCACCGCGACCAGCAAGGCACCCGCCACCTTCGCAAGCTGCGCCGCGCTCGCGTACTGCGACGCGCAGAAAGCCGTCGTCAGGCAGCCGAGACTGTGGGCGGCGAACATCACCGGGGCATCGGCGGCGGCCACCGCGGCGTCGAGCGCGTGGCACCACGCGTCGCGAACGGGATGATCCCAGTCGGGCATCCGCACTCGCGCGAACGTTGGATCGCGTTCTTCCCAGCGCGTTTGCCAGTGACCGGCGCCGGAGTTCTGATAACCGGGCAGCACGAGTGTGTTCAGTTTTTGTCCGCTCATCCCGCTTTCCCGCTTGTGGTTGGTTTTTTTGTTGCGTGCTGGTTGCAGTCCGCCTGATGCCCGTTCGCCTGCCGCGGTTCGCCTATCGCATCCCGCTCACCGCAGCCCACCGCCCAGCCTCACCGTATCACCCGCCCCACGCCCACCCCGCGCGGGTCTGCCGCCAGCTCAGGCGTCATACCCTCGACGCGGATCATCTGCACATCGCCGTTGAACGACTGCTCTTCCAGCGTGTAGCCCATCGCCTTCAACTGCTCGGCCAGCTCACCCGTGATTGGATGGAACGGCTCGAAGTAAATCGTCTTCTGCGGCAGCAGTTGATGATGGAAACGCATCGCGGCGAGCGCGTCGGTGGGCGCCATGTTGAAGTCGTACAGGTTGGTCATCACCTGGAAAATCGACGTCAGGATGCGCGAGCCGCCCGGCGTGCCGATCACCAGCGCCACCTTGTTGTCCTTCAACAGAAGCGTCGGCGTCATCGACGAAAGCGGGCGACGCCCCGGCGCCACCGTATTGACATCCGCTCCGCTCACGCCGCCCGCGCCCTCGCTGCCCGGCTTGGTCACGAAGTCGTCCATCGCGTCGTTCAGCAGGAAGCCGCCGCCGTCCACCACCACGCCCGCGCCGAAATCGCCGTTCAGGGTGTAGGTGTTCGACACCGCATTGCCCCACTTGTCGACGACCGAGAAATGCGTGGTTTGCGCCTTCTCCGGCATCGCATCGCCGAGGCCCGCCTTCACCGGCGTCGCACCCGGCACTTCGTCGAGCTTGACTTCGTCGGCGCGCTGCGCGAGGTAGGCATCGTCGATCAGCTTGTCGGCCGGCACCTTGTACGCGTCCGGATCGCCGAGGTAGCGCTGCCGGTCGGCGAACACGCGGTCCTCGATCTGCGCGATCAGGTGAATATACGGCGCGGAATTCAGCTCGACGCCCTCGAATGCCTGCTTCAGATCGGCTTTCATCTTCAGCATCTGGATCAGCCCGATGCCGCCCGAACTCGGCGGCGGCGCGGTGATCACGCGGTAGCCGTTCCAGTCGGCGGAAAGCGGCTGGCGCCACACCGCCTTGTATTGAATCAGGTCCTGCTTCGTGACGAGGCCGTGGCCGTACATCTGCTGGGCGATCAGGTCCGCGGTGCGGCCTTCGTAGAACTCGCGGCCGCCGTCGCCGGCGATCCGCGACAAGGTCTGCGCGAGTTCGGGCTGACGGAACGTCGCGCCCGCTTTCAGACTCGAGAAGTACGCGTCGAAACTGGTCTTGCCGGTGAAATTCTTCGCCGCCGCGTCGCGGCGCTGCTGCAGCGAGGGGTCGACCGCGAAGCCGTCGGTCGCATAGCGGATGGCGGGCGCGAGCACCTGCTTCCACTTCAGTTTGCCGAACCGCTGCTGCGCCTCCCACATGCCCTCGACAGTCCCCGGCACGCCCACCGCGCGGTGGCCGACGACGCTCATGCCCGGCACCAGACTGCCCTTGTCGTCGAGGTACATGTCGCGGGTCGCCTGCTGCGGCGCGCGCTCGCGGTAGTCGAGAAAGTACGGCTTGCCGTCCATGAACAGCGTCATGAACCCGCCTCCGCCGATATTCCCCGCGTCAGGGCGGGTCACGGCCAGAGTGAACGCGATCGCGACGGCGGCATCCACCGCGTTGCCGCCGGCCGCGAAGATCTGCTGCGCGGCGTCGGCGCTATAGCGATCCGGCACGGCCACGGCCGATGCGTCGAGCACGGGCTTGGGCGGCGGGGTTTTCGCCAGCGCGGGGCCCGGCGCGAGGACGCCGCCGGCGAACGCGCCGAACGCGGCGTACAGAACCGCGGCGCGCGCGATCCGGGACGAGGACAAGGAAGCGAAAAGCGCGCGAGGCGCGCCGTGCGTCGGGACAGACATCCGAGAAACTCCGGCAACTAAGGGCGCCATGGTGCACGAACGGCGCTTGTTCATGCAAGGCGCGATGGGCGGTGCGGGCGGTGCGGCCTGGGTGGACGTCTGCGACGAGTGCGCGCGCTGCGCGTCGACGCGCAGGCTGCACGGCCCCGGAAAATATCGAGCGGCGGGCACACACGCCGCGAAACGGCAACCCGCTCGCTACGTTTTGCGTGTTGCGGGCCACCTCTGCGTTCATGCCAACCGTACGCGGCCGGCATGCGGTCCGAAGCTGAATCAAAGCCGCATGACCATTGAACGCGGCGTGGATGAACGCTTGAATGCGGGCTGGGCGCGGCTCGAACATGTGGCCTCAGCGCGCCAGCACGAAGCCTCTTGCGCCGCACGAACGCCGTGCGGCATAGGAAAGCGCAATGCCCTGGCCCCATCAGCGGCACCGGCGCCACACCCCGCGGACGAACCCGCGCCGCTGGCATCCTAAGTCGCCGGCGGCGGCGTGAACAAAACGTTTTACCTCCTGTTACAGCGCCCGCGCGGCCGCGCATTCGCATCAAAAGCGCTCAAACGTTGGCTGCGCGCCGCATTCGCCTGTCGCCGGCGGACTGCTCAGGTAGAATTGTCGGATAAGTGGGCGCACCACGCGTCCCCGACAGACTTTCACCTTCTCGCATGAATACCGAACGCAACGACGCGCCAGCGGCATCCAATTTCATCCGCAACATCATTGACGACGACAACCGCACCGGCAAGTGGGGCCAGCGGGTCGAAACGCGCTTTCCGCCCGAGCCGAACGGCTATCTGCATATCGGTCACGCCAAGAGCATCTGCCTGAACTTCGGCGTCGCGCGCAGCTACGGCGGCGTGTGCCATCTGCGCTTTGACGACACCAATCCGGAAAAGGAAAGCGTCGAATACGTCGACTCCATCATCGACGCGGTGCGCTGGCTCGGCTTCGAATGGGAAAAAGGCGGCAAGGAAGAGCTCTATTACGCGAGCGACTACTACGACAAGCTGTACGAATTCGCCGAACTGCTGATCGAGCGCGGCAAAGCCTACGTGGACAGCCAGTCGGCCGAAGAAATGCGCGCGAACCGCGGCTCGGCCGCGGAAGTCGGCACGCCGTCGCGCTTCCGCGAGCGCTCGGTGCAGGAAAACTTCGACCTGTTCCGCCGCATGAAGGCCGGCGAGTTCAAGGAAGGCGAGCACGTGCTGCGCGCGAAGATCGACATGTCGTCGCCGAACTTCAACATGCGCGACCCGGTGATCTACCGCATTCGCTTCGCGCATCACTACCGCACCGGCGACAAATGGTGCGTGTACCCGATGTACGACTACACGCATTGCATCTCGGACGCGCTGGAAAACATCACGCATTCGCTGTGCACGCTCGAGTTCGAAGACCATCGGCCGCTCTATGACTGGATTCTGAACGAGCTGGCCGAAGCGGGCGTCTTCACGCGCCCGCTGCCGCAACAAATCGAGTTTTCGCGCCTGAACCTGACCTACGCAATCACCAGCAAGCGCAAGCTGCTGCAACTGGTGAACGAAGGCCACGTGGACGGCTGGGACGACCCGCGCCTGCCGACCATCGTCGGCGTGCGCCGGCGCGGCTTCACACCCGAGGCGATCCAGCTGTTCTGCGAACGCATTGGCGTCACCAAGGTCGACTCGTGGATCGACATGAGCGTGTTCGAAGGCGCGCTGCGCGACGACCTGGATGACAAGGCGCCGCGCACTGCGGCCGTGCTCGATCCGCTCAAGCTGATCATCGACAACTTCCCCGAAGGCGTCACCGAACCGTGCAGCGCGCCGGTCCATCCGCATCATCCGGAACAGGGCCTGCGCGAGTTTCCGATTTCGCGCGAACTGTGGATCGAGCGCGAGGACTACAACGAAGCGCCGCCGAAGGGCTACTTCCGTCTGTTCCCCGGCAACAAGGTGCGGCTGCGCTACGGCTACGTGATCGAATGCACGGGCGCGGACAAGGACGAGAACGGCAACGTCGTCGCGGTCCACTGCAACTACTTCCCGGACAGCAAATCGGGCACCGAAGGCGCGAACGCCTACAAGGTCAAGGGCAACATTCACTGGGTCAGCGCGGCCGCCGCCTGCCCGGCTGAAGTACGCATCTATGACCGGCTGTTCAAGGAGCCACAGCCGGACGCCGGCGGCCGCGACTTCCTCGAAGCGCTGAATCCGGACTCGAAACGCGTGGTCAACGCCTACCTGGAACCGGGCGCGCGCGACGCGCTGCCGGAACAGCGTTACCAGTTCGAGCGCCACGGCTATTTCGTCGCCGACCGCGTCGATTCGCAGCCGGGCAAACCCGTGTTCAATCGCATCGTCAGCTTGCGCGACAGCTGGGGCAAGCCGGCGTAAGCTGGAGCGGCTGCCGTCCGTAACGCATCTGAAGTTGGGAAGTTGAATACGGCGTGCATCTCGCCACGAGGTGCACGCCGTTTCGTTACATGATGTTCCATCGACAGTGACGGCGCGGCCTGTTGGACGCGCCAGTCAGGGAGACCCGATGAAAGTTGCAGCCCGCAGCATGGCGAGTAACGGGGCGATGACGACAGGCGCGGCTCAAGGCACACGCCGCGCAACTCGGATGCGTGCCGCTCCCGCCGCGCGCACCTCGCCGGCGGCACGCTTTGCGCACCGCGCGCGTTGCGCGCTGGTGGCGCTGGCCACGTTCGGCGCGACGTCGCTCGCGTGCCCAGCCCGCGCGGACGAGCTCACCGGCACACTGAAGAAGATCCACGACGACGGTGTGGTCGTGCTCGGCGTGCGTGAGGCGTCAATCCCTTTCTCGTACTTCGACGGCAAACACACGATCGGCTACTCGCAGACCATCGCGCTGCAGATCGTCGATGAAATCCGCAAGACGCTCGGCATGCCGCAACTGAAGGTGCACGAAATCACCGTGACCTCGTCGAACCGCACGCCGATGCTGCAGAACAACCAGATCGATCTGGAGTGCGGCTCGACCACCCACACGGTGGAGCGCGAAAGCGTGGCCGCCTTCTCGAACAGTTTCTTCCAGTACGCGGTGCGCATGATCACGCGCAAGAACAGCGGCATTACCGATTTTCCGGACCTGGCCGGCAAGGCGGTCGTGACGACCGCGGGCACGTCCGATGAACGTCTGTTGCGCCGCCTGAATACCGACAAGCATCTGAACATGCGCATCACCAGTGCGCGCGATCATCAGGAAGCATTCACCGCGCTCAAGGAAGATCGAGCCGTGGCCTTCGTGATGGACGAGCCGATCGTGTACGGCTTCCGTTCGACCGACCCGCGTCCCGACGACTTCGTGGTGACGGGCACGCCGCTCGGCTCCGAGGTCTACGCGTGCATGTTCCGCAAGGGCGACGAGCCGTTCCGCAATCTGGTGAATGGCGTGATCTCACGCGGGCAGACTTCCGGCGAGGCGGAACGCCTGTACAAGCAGTGGTTCACGCAACCCATTCCGCCGCACGACATCAATCTGAATTTTCCGCTGTCGGAACAGAACCGCGCGCTGTTTGCACATCCGAACGACCACGCGCTCGACTGAGCGAAAGCGTTACGCCTCCGGCGCGCGGCCCGCGCGCCGGCGGATCAGCGCGTTTCGCCGGCGGCCCGTTCATGCGCGCCTGTGCCCGCTGATAAGCGGCCGCCCGCCGCCACTACATTGTCCGATGCAACTCCGCCAGCGACAGCGTGGTCTGAAAAAGCCGCGTCAGACTGCGGCTCGCATACTTGGGGATTTCGTCGATCGCGGTCCAGCGGTACGCGTCCATTTCAGGAATCAGCGTGCCGTCCGAGCGTCGCGGAAACAACGATGTGCACGTGCATGAACTCAGGTCGAGTTCATCGGCGGCGGCACGCGCGGCGAACAGATGCAGATCCTTGTCGCGCCGGTAGACGTACAGGCCAAGATCCTTCAGGCGTTCGGGCTCGAGCGCGATGCCGGTCTCCTCGACCATCTCGCGCAGCGCCGTGACGTGCGGCGCTTCGCCCTCCTCGCCGTGCCCTTTCGGAATGTCCCAGTGCGACGTCTCGGTGGCGTGCGCGAGCAGCACGCGACCGTCCGGGTCAAGCAGAACGATGCCGCACGAAACGACCCGCGGGCTCATCGTCGCAGCGTGGCGTGGCAATACACGGTGTCGAGCCGCGCCGCCGACCGGCCGGCGCGCGCTGCCATCACGGCCTGCATGCGCATTAATTCCTTTTCTGCAATTGCCAGGCGCCGCTGCCTTGCTTGCAGAACTGCGGGTGCAGGTGCATCGACTGCCCCTTCGCATTCAGCACCACGCCGAGGTCGCGGCAAGTACGCCCGCCGTCGTTGGACGTGCCGGCCAGGGTGATGGTCGCGTCGATCTTCACGCTGTTGCCGGTGCCTTCATTGACCCAGGTAACGCTAGCGCCGTCCTTCTGCTCGTTGAGCGCGTTGAACACCGCCTTTTTGACCGAGTCGATGTCGCGCTGGTGCATGTACGCCATCGGCGTGTCGTGCAGAAAGCCGAGATTCGCCGCTTGCGCGCCGATCGCGCCGCCCAGCAGCAGGCCGGCGCCGGTCAGTTGAAGCAGTACACGGGTTCGCATCGACATGAAGGACTCTCCTCGAAAGTGTTCTGGACGATCTCGAGCGTACGCGCGGCAACGCTTGATCTGGACCTCAAAAGCATAGCATGCCGCCTTCGAAGGGACCGCGCAGCGCGGCTGACGTCAATTTTAGGACTTGGCCCATATCGCCCTATGGAACGTTTTTTTGCGATTGTTTTTTCGTCCCCGCGGCCGTCAAGCCTCAGACAGCTCGCCATGTACACTCTTCACGTCCTGAAAATCTTTGTCGTGATCCTCGCGCTGGTCTGCGTAGCACTCGTACCGGTCGCGATCGGCCGCGATTCCCGTCTGGCGCCGCGCATCGTGGATATAGACGCGCTACCGGTCACGCGCTGGCCCAATCTCCTGACGCGCGTCGGCATTGCCTGTCTGCTGGTGTCCTTCGCGCTGCTGCTCGCCGCCTGCTACACCATTCTCGGCGGTATCCACGACTGAGCGCGCGCGACGCGATGCGATCCGCAGCGAACCGTGCGCCCCATGTCGTCGCGATTGCGAGCCGCGCTTGCGTTCAATTCGCGGCTACGCGAGGAGCCGCCATCCCAGCTACCGCGCCGGGCTTCGCGCCGGACACCTGATACCCATCGGTGAGCGTATTCAGAAACGCCACCACGTCCTTTATTTCGGCTTCGTCGAGCGCTGGTTTGTCCCCCGGTTTGCGATCGAACGGCGCCTCCGTGTTCAGATTGGCCCAGTAGCGTGGCGGCAGATCGTCGAACTTCTGCACCTTGCCCTTCGACACCGGATAGAACTTCTCCGGATTGGTGTCGCGTTCGGCGTAAAAACGCAGCACCTGATCGAGCGAATGGTAGATACCGTTGTGGAAGAAGCTCTTCTTCAACGCGACGTTGCGCAGCGTTGGCGTGCGGAAAATCCCGCAAAACTCGTCGCGTGCCTTCAGGTCGGTGCGCTCCGGCCCGCAGGCGCCAAGGTCGTAGAAGTGCGGGTCGCGATTGGCCGGCAGCGCGCGGTTACGCGGCACGCCGATCGCGATCAGACCAAAATCGCTGAATTGCGGCGGCGCGCCGGCGTTGGTGCGCTGGCTGATGTGGCAGCTTGCGCAATTGCCTTTCTGTTCGTCGTTGAAAAGTTGCAGGCCGTGCAGTTCGGCCGGCGTCAGTTGCGCCTTGCCCGCGAGATACGCGTCGTACTTGCTGGTGTACGGATAGAACACCTCGGGCGTCTGCTCGAACGTTTCGAGCGCTTGCAGCACCGCTTTGAAGGTGGCGTCGTCATTGTCGAAGATATGCTCGCCGAAGGCCGCGCGAAAAGCGCCGGCGTAAGGCGCGGCCTTGACCGCAGCAGTGACCTTGGCCGGCGTGCTGCCCATCTCGAACGACGACAACAGCGGGATGCGCGCCTGGTCGCCGCCGCGGTCGACCCGGCCGTCCCAGGTGAGGCCGCCGGTGGGACCGGCGTCGACGCTTTCGTCGCCTTCGTCGTCGGACTCGTGATAGTGCTCGGCGAACGCTGGTACGGATTGCAGGTACTTCAGCGTCGGTGCGGCGCGCAGGCCGGTGCGGTGCATGTCGCTGCCGCCAAGCTGTACCGACAGCGCGTTGGCCGGCGCGAAGCCGTGATCCGGGCTGTGGCACGATGCGCAAGCCAGCTTGCCCGAGCCAGATAGCGACGCGTCGAAAAAGAGCTGCTTGCCGAGCGCCGTCATTTGCCGCACAGATTCGTAGACTTGCGCGCGCGACTGACCGCCGTCATGCGCCGCGACCTGCACCGCAGACGCCGTCGTCACGGACGCGGCAGCCCCGTCGACGCCGACTGCGGAAGTCGCGCCCGCGCCCGCATTCGCATTTGCGCTGTTGCCCGCGCCAGCCACACCCGCATCACAGCCGGCAAGCGCCATCGCCACCGTCACAGCCGCCAACGCAACGGCTGCCGCTTGCCGCGAACCGCCACTCGCCGCCCCGCGCCGCCGCACCCTGAATTGCCGAATCCCCGCCAGACCAATCCGCATATGAACGATGTGAGTTTGCGATTCTGAAGTCCGCGAGCGTATTTCATTCCTATGTCGTTTAGATGACATCTTGCCGACTGACAAATCCACAAAACAAGCATTTCGTAATTAATTACATCTTTCTGTCAAATTGCATTGCCAAACTTTCGTCGGCGGTCATTCGCGTAAGCAATGCGTATGGCCCGTCCCCAACGCGAGAGAGAGAACCCATTCAAATGAACAAGAAACTGATCTGCGCGACACCGATCGCAATCGCGGCAGCGTTGAGTCTGTATGCGTGCGGCGGCAGCGAAATCACGCAGCCGGACATCAGCTCGATCAAGAACGTCGTGGTGATTTACGCGGAAAACCGCAGCTTCGACAACCTGTACGGCAACTTCCCCGGCGCGAACGGCTTGCAGAACGTGAGCGCGGCGAGCGCCACGCAGGTGGATCGCGACGGCACGCCGCTCGCGACGTTGCCGCTCGTGTGGAACGGCCTGACGCAAACCGGCGTGACGCCGGTCGTCACGCAGGCGATGACGGCCAATCTGCCGAACAGCCCGTTCGCGATCGACGACCCGAAGGGTTTCAACACGCCGATCACCGCGACGACGCGCGATCTGTATCACCGGTTCTACGAGAACCAGATGCAGATCAATGGCGGCAAGAACGACAGGTTCGCCGCGTGGGCGGATTCGGGCGGCCTCGTGATGGGCCACTACACGCTGAACGCCGACAAACTGCCGCTGTGGAAGATCGCGCAGCAATACACGCTCGCCGATAATTTCTTCATGGGCGCGTTCGGGGGTTCGTTCCTGAACCACCAGTGGCTCGTGTGCGCGTGCACGCCGGTCTATCCGAACGCGGACAAGAGCCCGGCGGCCACCTCGATCTCGGCGGTGGAAAGCGACGGCGTCACGCTGAAGGTCGCATCCAACTCGCCGGCCTCGGCACAGAGCGGGCCGCCCAAGTACGTGCTGTCGGGCAACCTGACGCCTGACTTCTACGCGATCAACACGATGCAGCCGGCCTATCAGCCGAGCGGCAACCAGGCGGCGACGGGAGGCGACGCGAATCTCGCCGATCCGGGCCAGGCCACCACCTTGCCGCCGCAGACGCAGAAGCACATCGGCGACCTGCTGAACGATGCCAAGGTGTCGTGGGCGTGGTACGGCGGTGCATGGGGCGCGGCGCTGTCGGCGGCGCAAACCGGCGCGTCGAACGTGATCTACGGCGCGAACCTGACGGCGCCGAACTTCCAGCCGCATCACCAGCCGTTCAACTACTTTGCCGACCTCGCCCCGGGCACCACGAACCGCGCGCAGCACCTGCTCGACGGCGGTCTGGCCGGCTCCGAATTCATCAAGGCGATCGACGCCGGCACGCTACCGCAGGTATCGTTCTACAAGCCGCAGGGCAACCTGAACGAGCACGCGGGCTACACCGATGTCGCGTCGGGCGACCAGCACATCGTGGACATCATCTCGCATCTGCAGAAGAGCCCGCAGTGGAACAACATGCTGGTGGTCGTGACTTACGACGAAAACGGCGGCTTCTGGGATCACGTAGCGCCGCCGAAGGCCGACCGCTGGGGCCCGGGCTCGCGCATTCCGGCGCTGATCATCTCGCCGTATGCCAAGAAGGGCTACGTGGATCACACGCAATACGACACGACGTCGATCCTGCGCTTCATCACGCGCCGTTATTCACTGCCGACGCTGGCGGGAATCGCGGCGCGCGACGCGGCACTGACCAGCAATGGGGGCAAGCCGTTGGGGGATCTGACGGCGGCGTTGAACATCAAGCAGTAAGGGGGCGTGGCGGCCGGGCGAGTGGTGTTGGGGCGCGGCCGGCCGAGCTGGCGGTCATGACCAGCCGGCGACGCGCGTTCGGCATGCCGCGAACCGGCACGGTCGGCGAGTCACGGGCCGCGGCATCCCTCGCATGGCGTGACCTCGACGGGCAGCTTCGGCTGCCCGTTTGTTTGCATCGCGCGAATCGGGGCGCACGCGTTCTTCATCGCGGATTCACGTGGCGGCGGCACGCGTTTTCACCACCGGCGTATGCTTCGACCGAAGGCGCGATCATTCCCGTCGATGCCGCCATGCGATCCGCCACAACGCGTGGCAGGACGGCCCACTCATTCAGGAGTTCGACAGATGACTGACAAACCCATCAAAGTCCCCGGTCCCGATCATCCCATCACGGTCGAGCCGGCCAGAGCCCGCGTGGTGGTGACCGTCGCCGGACGCGTGATCGCCGATTCGAACAAGGCACTCGTGTTGCGCGAGGCGTCGTATCCGCCGGTGTATTACGTGCCGCGCGACGATGTCGAGATGACACTGCTGGAGCGCACCGATCACGCGACCTACTGCCCCTACAAGGGCGACTGCGCTTACTACAGCGTGCCGATCGGCGGCGAGCGGGCGGTGAACGCGGTGTGGACCTACGAGTCGCCGTATGCGTCGGTGAGGGAGATCGGGCAGCATCTCGCGTTCTATCCGGACCGGGTCGATTCGATCGACGTGCGGGCATCCGGAGAATCACGGGCATCGGCCTAGGGAGTTGGAGGAGACCGTGCTGTGCGCGTTCGCTCAGACGGTTCGAAGTGCGAGCGAAACACAGCAGGCAATACGCGCCGTGCTGCGCCGCGACCCGCGGCGAGCGCGCTCGAACGCATGTGAAGTGAAGTACGGCAGGAGGGACTCGAACCCCCCACCCTCGGCTTAGAAGGCCGATGCTCTATCCAGCTGAGCTACTGCCGTAATGAAGTGAGGCAATGCAACACCAGCGCACAACCTGCATCGCCCGCAATGAGAACCCGCGTACCGGGCATTGGAACCTGTGCTCGCGCAACCCACAGGCTTCGTGTCTACCGAAATTCTAACTGACCGGATCGTGGACCGGAAATGCCGGCCCGCCGCTGCGCTCCCAAACGTCAGGACCGGCGTCGCTCGATCACAAAACAGACGGGCTCGGCAACCTGAGCCGGGCCCGGATTATAACCGATCGCCCCCCGCTCGCCAGCACGCGGCTGGCGGCAGCGGACGCGTCGAGCGCACTCAGACCGGTTGCGGATGCAGCGCAAACCAGCCGAGGAACAGGACCCCGGCAATCACGCAGTACAAGCCGAACGAAGCCAGACGCCCGCGCCCTTCGAAATAGCGCATCAGGAAACGCACGCTGAGATACGCGGCGATTGCGGTCAGCACGCCGCCCAGCAGCGCGTCCGCGAGTTGGCCCGACGCATGGAACAGCTTCGGCAATTCGAGCACACCGGCTGCGAAGATGATCGGCGTGCCGAGCAGAAACGAAAACTCCGCCGCCTTCTCCGCCGTCAGGCCGGCCGCATTGCCGGCAATCATGGTCAGGCCGCTGCGCGAGAAGCCGGGAATCAGCGCACCGATCTGCGCAAGGCCGACGAAAAACGCCTGGCGAAACGTCAACTTCTCCGGCGCCTGCAGCGCACGCGTACGCTGCAGGCGATCGCCGAACCACAGCAGCACGCCGTTGACGATCAGCGCGATCGCGACGATACGCAGGTCGTGAAAAAGCCGCTCTAGGCGCTTTTCGAGCAGCAGCCCGACGAGCCCCGCCGGAATCGTGCCGATGATGAGCGCCCACATCATGTGCGCGTCGTCGTTGCGACGGCCGCCGAACGACGCGAAGAAGCCGCGCACTAGCGCGCACCACCGTTCGCGGAAATACCACAGCAGCGCGAACGCGGTGCCCAGATGCAGCGCGACGAGGAACGGCAGCAACTGCGGCGCATGTTTGTCGATGTGCATGCCGAACAGCGCGGGCACGAGCAATGTATGGCCGAGGCTGCTCACCGGAAACAGTTCGGTGACGCCCTGCAGCACGCTCAGGAAAATCAGAAACGACAGGTTCACGCGGCGGTCCTTGTAAGGAAAGTGTCGGGAACTGCGCGCCGCGAAAGGGAAAGCGGCGCGTCAAAGGCGCACCGATTATGCCTGGCTGCAATGTCAGCGCCAAGCGTTTGGGTCACATTCGGGGAAATATTGATGCGCCGCGTCACAACTGGAAACCGTTGTTACGCCGCGGCAAAAGAAACGACGTGCCGGGAACGGCGGCCGTGTGGCAACTGCAGATGCGGAGGTTTAAAAAGACCGGCCTCGCCGGGTGCCGCTCGAGATCCGCAATCGCGGACCGGTAATGCGAAGGCGGCTGCGGGAATCAGCGTCCGAGCTTGTGGAAGAAGTAGAACGTGCTTGCCGCGAACATGCCGAACAAAGCCACACCCATTGCCATTGCGAGATCCATAACGCCTCCTTAGCCGATCTCGCCCGGCAGTCGAGTTACCGGGCGGTCAGACGGATTATCGGTAAGGATCGTATTTTTCGGACCCCCGCAATTTCCCGAGAAGGGTTTCCCCGTAGCGCAAAGCAGCGCAAAATCCCTGTTCCCGCGTGGCGCCGCACGGCATTCGCGATGCGCTTGCGATGGTGGCAACACACGCTCACGCGGCCTTCGGGCCATCTTCAACCCTCACTATCAGCTCATCGACCATGCCCCACTCTCCGCAACCGGACATTCTCGAGATCGCCCAGGACACCTCCGTGCTCCGCTTCGCGCCGCAAGCCGGCGGCCGTCTGCTGTCATGGACGATCGACGGCGAAGAGGTGATCCATTGGCCTGAACACGCCGACTGGAGCCACCCGGCGCGGATTCGCGGCGGCAACCCGCTGCTCTTCCCGTTTCTGGGCCGGCATCGCGTCGACGGCAAGATCGGCTTCTGGCGCGACGCCAACGGCGCGGTTCGCGAGTTGCCGATGCACGGCTTCGCCCGCGACCTGCCGTTCGACGCCCACGCCGACGTGCATGGCGCCGGCTTGCGCATGATCCTGACCGACAGCGAGGCGACGCGCGGCGGCTATCCGTTCGGCTTCCGTTTTGAAGCCGCCTACAGCCTCGTCGATGCGCGCACGCTGGACGTCACGTTCACCACCACGAATACCGGCAATGAGCGCTCGCCGTACTACGCCGGACATCACTTCTACTTCACGCTGCCGCATTCGCAGCGCGGCGAGACCACGATCGAGCTGCCGCGCACCGAACGGCGCCACCAGCAGGACGACGGTTCGATCAGCGCCGCCGAGCCGGGCGAAGCACGCTACACGCTCGACGAGGCGCGCATTCACGACCGTTTCCATTGCCTCGTCGGCACCCCGGACCAACCGGTGCGGCTCGTCGCGCCGGGGCTCGACCGGGTCGTCACGATCGATCTGCAACGACCGGGCTCGGCGCCGTGGTATGCGGTGACGACGTGGACCGAAGCTGCGGAGTCGGACTTCTACTGTGTCGAGCCGTGGCTCGGCCTTCCGGATGCGATTCACAACGGCATGGGGCTGCGCTGGCTCGAACCAGAACAAACCGAGACGGCGGCACTGCGCATCACGGTCGAACAGACGCGCTGATAGTGCGGCGTTCAAGGCGAACGCGCGACGGTCCCGCTGCAAATCGCGGCTGATTTTTCTGCGCGCCGCTGCCGCATCGGCCACCCACATCGAGCACTGCGCAAATCCGCCTTATTCGCGTTTTCGGATGCTGCAGTGCAAAACCGTTAGAATCGGACGCTTTGTCTCTACCTGCCGCGCGACGGGATCGACGCGCGGCAGCGCTTTGCGGGGTCCAATGCTGGGAACAACAAAAATGATCAAACGACTCGCCTGCGCGTCGTTGCTGGCGGTGCTCGCCGCGTGCGGGTCCGCGCCGGTGGCGCCAGGCTTCTACCGGGTCGAACGGGGCGATACGCTGTCGAAGATCGCGCGCAGCAACCGGCAGCCGGTGCAAAGCATCGTGCGCTGGAACAATCTGACCAATCCGGACAGCATCGAGGTCGGCCAGGTGCTGCGCGTCGCGCCGCCGGGCGGCGCGACATCGACGAGCGGCGCGCTGCGCAGCAGCGGGAGCGCAAGCGCTTCGGCCACGCCGCGCGCGGCGCCTACGGAGAGCGCGCCGCCGGCCGCGCCGGCGTCGACGATTTCGCTGGTGTGGCCGGCCGACGGCACGGTATTCCGGCGCTTCGACGGCGGCAATTCGAAGGGCATCGACATCTCGGCGGCGGCGGGCACACCGGTGGTCGCCGCGGCGCCCGGCACGGTGGTGTATGCGGGCAACGGCTTGCGCGGTTACGGCAACCTGCTGATCCTTAAGCACAATGGCGAGTATCTGACCGCCTACGCGCACAACCGCGTTCTGCTGGTGAAGGAAGGCGAGTCGGTCAACCGTGGCGAGAAAATCGCCGAGATGGGCGACACGGATACCGACCGCGTGATGCTGCATTTCGAACTGCGTTACCAAGGCCGTTCGATCGACCCGTCGCGGGCATTGCCGCCGCGCTAGGCGCGCGCTGGGTGCCCGCGTCACGCCGCGTGCATCCAGCATTCTTGCCGCGGTTTTTACACAGTGCCTCTGCCCGCCTGCACGCACCCGAGGCACACCCCGAGGCGCGCCCGAACCGCGCCGGGCACACGCCCTGCTCCCCGAGCGCGGGAATCCGGCATGTTATAAAACGCTCAATTCCGAAGACTCGGCTGCTCGCCCTGTCCCCTCTGTTTTCTGTAAGGAACCTGCAATGAAGAGCGCATTTGCGTCCGTCGCGACGGCTGCGGCGATCGGTCTTGGCCTGCTGACGCTCGGCAGCCTGGGCGGCTGCTCCAGCACCACCACGATGACCTACCTGCCGAGCGGCGACACCGGTTTCGCGATCAACTGCAGCGGCAGCGACGCGAGCTCCAGCTGGGCCGAGTGCTACAAGCGCGCGGGTGAAGTCTGCGGCAATTACGGCTACGACGTCGTGTCGAAGGACGTCGACAACGGCGCCACCTCGGGCGGCACGGTCGGCGGGATTTTTGGCGCGAACGTGAAAAACCGGTCGATGGTGGTTCGCTGCAAGCAGTAGCGACTCACCGCGATGCAGCTCCGCGCGAGCTAGCGGCGTCGCCAGCGTCCCGAGCGCGGATCGATACGCGCGGCGAAGCGAAACAGCACCACGAGCGCGATCGGCCAGCCGCATAGAAAAACCATCAACCAGGTCATGGTCGGCGCAGTGAAAAAGATAATCCATGATGATCGGTCGTGGATATGAACTGGCGATGACCCCCACGCATGCGCGGACGAAAAAAAGCCCGGCACGAGGCCGGGCTAACGGGGGTTCGGCGCATATCGGCAAAGGACCGGTTCACCATGCGCCAGAACGAAATCTAACAACCCCCATTTACAAGTGCAATCTCTTAATTGCGTAGTCAATGTGCCAAGGCGCACCGATTCCGCAATAAGTGAATCAAAAATTTCAGATTTGAACCGGCCAAAAGTGCCTTACATTTTCATTAACGTGCATTAACCGCTGCGCGCCGGATTCTTTAATCGACCGGAGGGCCGCGCACCGCAACGATCTGGTTCGACCCCGCTGTAATGGCCTGACGAAAGGAGGTTGGCCGTTTTTAGCTACCTGCCTCAGCATAAATCCGACGTTTAATGTCCGATCCCAACTTGGTGCGCCAGCGCACGAAAGCAACCATTCACCTATATTTAACCCACGAATTATCAATTGATTTTGACGACGAGAAGACCCGCGAATAGCTAATAATAATCCTAGCAAATCAACCGACAAATTGCGAGCACGAATTAAAACTACGCCTTTTTCGAAAATGACAAACTGACCGCCGCGAGATAACCATAGCGCAACCCTGCATTCGAGCCGGCCGGATCGCAAAACGCGGCCAGCCGAAAGGCAGATTTATATGACTCGCAAACCCAGTTCAGTGACGAGCACTGCGGCCTGCTGATGCGAAATCGTCGCGCCTTTGAAAAGCGCCGCATCGACGAGCCGCACGCCGCTCAAATCCGCGTCGCGCAGGTCCGCTCCGTCGAAACGCGCGCCCTTCAGGTGCGCATCTTTCAGACTGCCGCCGTCGAACACCGCTTCGCGGAAATCGACCCCGGCGAGGTCGGCGTCGGAGAAATCCAGTTGCTGCAGTGTGGCCTTGCGAAACGACAGGCCGCGCAAATGCGCACCGACCAGCAGCGTTTCGACGAAGCTCAGGCCCAGCGCGGTGCACGCCTCGAAGTTCGCGCCGGTCAGCTTGCAGCCGCGGAACGACGCGGAAGCGAGCTTCGCGCGCCGCCAACTGGTGTTGTTCAGATCGCTCGACTGGAACGCGGCATCGACCAGATCCGCCGACGCGAAATCCGCCTCGCGGCCGCGGCAACGCACCCAGCGGGTATGGGCGAGCGCCGCTCCGAAAAACGAAGTCTCGACGATCGTGCAGCGATGAAACTCGGCGCCGCGCAGATCCAGCCGCGATAGATCGACGCCCTCGAAATCGCAGTCGGTGAAATGCAGCCGCGCCTGATTACCGCCCTCGCGGGCATCGCGTGCGGCGATCAGGCGCTCCACCTCGGTGCGCGAGAGCGTGGCGTCGCTCACTGCGCCGCTTTGCGGGCCCGTGGACGGCGTCGTTGAATCCAGTGACATGAAGGTTCAGAATCCGTTTCGAAAGGCCCCAAGCGTACCGGAACGCGCGCCGCCGTGGCGGCTCGCGCCGATGGTTTATAGTAACGGCCCCGTCCGCCCCCCCTTACGATGACTTCCAACGACGCCCCCCATAGCCCGCTGTACGCCAAGCTGCTCAGCGAGACCGCCAAAATCGGCTGGCCCGAACTCGAACGCTTTTTTGCGCGCGGCATGCTGCTGCGCGTCGCACGCGACCTCGATCTGGTGAGCGTCGCCGAAGCGATCGCCAGCGACGACACCACCCAGGTCGCGCAATGGCTGTCCGCCGGGCTCGTCGAGCGCGTGCAGGTGGAAACCGCGGCCGATTTCGCCGCGCGCGACCCCGACCTGTGGGCGGTGGTCGTGTCGCCGTGGGTGTGCGTGCAGGAACGCAGTTGAGCGACAGCGCGCGCGGCGCCGACGAGCCCGCGTCCGCTGTTCCGGTGCGCTGGCACCGGCGGGTGCTCGCGCTCGCGTTTCCGATCGTCCTCGCCAATCTGACGCAGCCGATACTCGGCGCGGTCGACACCGCCGTCGCCGGCCATCTGGACAGCGCGTCGTACCTGGGCGGCGTCGCGCTCGGCGGACTGTTCTTCAACTTCGTGTTCTGGGGCTTCGGCTTCCTGCGCATGGGCACCACGGGGCTCGTCGCGCAGGCGCACGGCGCGGCCGACGAGGCCGAGTTGCGCAACACCGTGATCCGCGCGCTGCTGATGGCGGGCGCGATCGGCGCAGCGGTGCTGGCGCTGCAACTGCCGTTGATCGATTACGCGCTGCGCCTGATCGGCGGCAGCGACGCGGTGCAGCGTCACGCGCGCATTTACTGCCACGCGCGCATCTGGGCAGCGCCGCTCGCGCTCGGCAACTACGTGGTGCTCGGCTGGCTGCTCGGCACGCAGCGGGTGCGGCTCGCGTTGCTCTCGCAGGTGTTCATCAACAGCGTGAACATCGTGGCGGTGCTGCTGTACGTGTATCTGTTCGACTGGGGCGTGGCCGGCATCGGCGCGGCCACTGCCACCGCCGACGCGCTCGGCTTCGTGCTCGGCGCCGCGCTGCTATGGCACGGCAGACCGCGCGGCCTGCCCGCGCTGAGGCGCGCCGCGTTGTTCAACACCGCGGCGCTCAAGCGTCTGGTCGTGCTCAATCGCGACATCTTCGTGCGCACGCTGTGCCTGCTCTCGTCGTTCGGCTGGTTCGCCCACCTGGGCGCGCGGCAAGGCGATGCGACGCTCGCCGCGAATGCGTTGCTGCTCAATTTTCAGACCTTCATGGCCTACGGGCTCGACGGCTTCGCGCACGCCGCCGAGGCGCTCGTCGGTGCGGCGATCGGCGCACGCGACCGGCACGCGTTCGCGCAGGCGGTCAAGGTCACCGCGCTGTGGTCCGCGCTCGGCGGGCTGGCCTTCGCGCTGGTGTACTGGGGCGCGGGCGCGTGGATCATCGAACGTTTGACCGACCAGCCCGCCGTGCGCGCCGCGGCTGAAACGTATCTGCCGTGGGCCGCGCTCTCGCCGGTGATTTCCGTGTGGGGCTTTCTGCTCGACGGTGTTTTCATTGGCGCGACCCGCACCCGCGAATTGATGGTGTCGATGATCGTGTCGCTGGCGGTGTTCGTGGCAGTGTCGTCGGCATTGCTGGCGCTGCACGGCAATCACGGCCTGTGGGCCGCGATGCTGATCTTCATGGCCGCACGCGGCGTCACGCTCGCGCGGTATTTGCCGGGGGTCGTGCGTGGAGTGGCGGGCGCGAAGGCTTGAGCTTCGCGCGTGACGCGCCAAAGCGCGCGGGTTCGCGCCACGACGCGCTACGCTAGCCTTGCCTCGCGGCACCCGGTTACGGCTTGAAACAAGCGCATACATATGGCCCGCCAGGCTCGCCCTAGAATGACTTCAGCCCGCGCTCTCCGCGCGAACAGTCAGCGCGGGTCAGAAGCGCCGGCGTGCCCGCGCCGGTGCTTCGCCTTTCTAACTCACCTCTCTTTTCCGCGTGGTGCTCGTCAAGGCGCGGCCGGCGCGGGCACCATCGACGGTGGCGTCGTGTCGGTCGGCACGCCGTGATAGTCGGCGGGATCTTGCGGCGGCTTGCCGTGATGGCCGGACGGATTGTCCGCACACCCGGCCAGGCCGGCAAACAGCAGCAATGCAATCATCGGAACGCGGATCATAGACAGTCGTCTCTCCAGACAGAATCAGTAACAGCAGCGGGCAGCAACCCGGCGGCAACCCGAGGGCCGAGAGTCTACCTGCAAAGCGTGATCCGCGACGTTACGGCGTGCTGGCCGCCCCTGCCATTTCGCGATGTGTGTCCTACTATGAAGTCACAGCCGTAGGTGATAGGAGACTGCCATGGACGCTGAAACGATCGCAGGTCTGGTCGGGCTTGCAATAGGTCTGCTCGTGCTGCTCGCCCTGTCGATTTTCGAATCGAGAACGTACAGGCGCGAACACGATGGCGAAGGAATGCTGCATCACTGGCTGAGTCAGCAGCACCTGCATATGCCACATTGGAGACGCCCGCGGCATTAGTCAGGACGAAAGTAGGCTGCCTGTTGCGCTTACATCTGTTGCGGTTGATTGGCTGATTGATCCGCTGCGCCGGCGTGGTTGAAGCGGTCTCAACTACACAGCGGAAGTGATCGGCCGTCAACGCTACGACGACGCACGCGGTGCAGAAATTCGTGTGAACCCTGCGGCGCGCTGCGCTGCGCGAGTTCATGCGCGCCGACAATCGACGGCGCGCCCGTCACCCGTGCCGATTGTCACTTGCCCCACGGCAAGCATTGGTACAGCGCCGCACTCCCCGCGCCAGCCGCTCTGACACGCACCAGCGTCACGAATAGGCGGACGGGCGCCAGTTTTTCCTCTTCTTCGTCACGCTTTCCACTCATTTGCGCGCCACCGCCCGATACGCGCGTGGGCGCTCGGCGTTGACTGTCCTCCCTTGCCGCGTCACAGGCACATGCCTTGCTGACCATGAGCCTGCAAGGCGCGCGTGGTGCGCGTCAATTGTCCCGGCGCGCATGCGCCGAACCAACGATGCGGCCCAGCCATCCCGAGGGCCAGACAGGGAGAACTCGAATGACCATCGGAACCCTACTGCTTATTGTCCTCATCCTGCTGCTGATCGGCGCGTTGCCGAGCTGGCCATACAGCAGCGGCTGGGGCTATCGGCCGACCGGCCTGGTCGGCGTCGTGCTGATCATCGTGATCGTATTGCTGCTGATGGGACGCATATAGAGCACCGTTGAACCTGTTTTTCAGCCCGGCGCAATTCGTGGTTGACGCTGACGCGCTCTACCCCGTAAAATCTCTGATTCGTCGGAGCGTAGCGCAGCCTGGTAGCGCATCTGATTTGGGATCAGAGGGTCGAAGGTTCGAATCCTTTCGCTCCGACCACGAAAAGCAATACGAAACCCGCGTAGCCTCCGGCTTCGCGGGTTTTTGCTTTTTGGCGTTGCTTTCAATACACGTCGCACGCATGCGTAGTTCGGTGCGTGGTTCGCTGCGAAGCCAGCGGCCAGACAAACCACTGTCCAGCTCCCCCAAAGCCTTCGGGTTGCGAACAACCGGGCCCGCATGCGACAGTGAGCGAAAACCCGCGCAGCTTATCCGCCGCAACCAGAGTCAAGGAGACACACATGGATCTGATTCTCTGGCGTCACGCCGAAGCCGAAGATTTCGCCGCCAACGACCTCGTCCGCGCGCTCACCACGCGCGGCCGCAAGCAGGCCCAGAACGTCGCGAAGTGGCTGCGCACGCGGCTACCGGACGACGCCGTAGTGCTTGCAAGCCCGGCCACGCGCACCATCCAGACCGCTGAAACCCTGAGCGACCAGTATCGCGTGGTGCGCGAACTCGCGCCCAACGCGAGCGCGGCCGACGTGCTCGAGGCGGCCGGTTGGCCCCATGGCATTGCGCAGACCGTGGTGATCGTCGGCCATCAACCAACGCTCGGCCACGTCGCCGCGCAGTTGCTCGGCAACAGCGACGCAAGCTGGCCGCTGAAGAAAGCCGGCGTCTGGTGGATTGCGAGCCGCGAACGCGACGGCGGCGAACAGGCCGTGTTGCGCGCGGCGATCAGCCCCGATCTGGTCTGAGCCCACGCGCCTGAAACCCCTTCAGGACCGCGGGCGGGGGGGGGGGTGGGCCAGAA
>NZ_JARESU010000112.1:0-28420 GCF_046027075.1 Paraburkholderia sp. RL18-085-BIA-A
ACTGCATCGACGAACACCTATATCGCACCAGCCGCGCCCGTCTTCGTCGTGCCTGCGTATTACCCCGTTGCGTATCCGTACTACGGCTGGCCCGCGTGGTGGGGACCATCGGTGTCACTGAGCTTCGGCTATTGGGGCGGATGCTGTTACGGCGGGGGCCAGCACGGCTACTGGGGCCATGGATATCGGGGCGGTTGGGGCGGTCATGGCGGCTGGGGTGGCCACGGATACCCCGGGCGTGGTATGGGGGGTGGCCATTACTGGGGCGGTGGCGGAGGCCACGGGCATTCGCATTGAGCGACAGGAAGAAATGCGCTCGTGTTCAACAGTACCCCCACAGCTTGAACTTTGAACCCGTGCGCGAAAATGCTGTTGGACACTTTTGTGCACGTTGCCATCCGCCTGCATTAAAAGAATCCGCAAGCCAAGGGTCCTGCGAGAGGTGACTCTCCAGCCGAAAGCAAACCTATGGAAAGAGGCGCAGACCAGTTTGGGATGCGTCTGCGTTTCAGCTTCTTCGCCTGAGAATCAGGTCAGCTACTCGTGCTCCGGCTGCAAACCCCCGGGTGCCCCTCCGAGTAGACCATCTAAAGAAATGACCGTGAGTGCGGTCCTATCAGAAAATGTGAGGATTGCATGGCGATTTAAGCTTTGGTCATCGGCTTGCTTGCTTTGTCGATGAGCTCCACAGCCTCCTTCGCCGCAGCCGTGGCCTGCTGATTCAGTACTTTACCTGCGTCCGAAATTGCCTCGAAGCCCTTCGACCAGAAAGCGGTAATCACTTCGTTTTGCGCCGACGGGTTTTTCGCCAGGTTATCGATAATTACCTGAGTCTCACGGACGTACTCGCTGGCCAGCTTTTCAGTTGACGCGAGCAGTTGACTTTGCGTCTCTGTGGCAATTCCATTCACATGTTGCCAGTAGGCTTGCACCTTCTTCGTGGTCGCTTGCGACTGCCGGGATTGCAGTTCAAAGAAGGACTGCGGGTCCCTGGCGGAAAGAGCAAGGGCCTCCGACGCGACAGCCTCATTCTCCAGAATCGAAGCTTTGGCCGCCTGCAGGTTCAATGCGACGAGCTTTTCGTATGCCTCAAAACCGGTATTTAGAAATCCGTAAAGCGCCTCAACGCCGACCTTCTGTCCAGCGGCTGCCTGCTCGGGAACTTGCGTGTTCATCGGTTCTAACTCCAGTGTTAAATATAGGCATGTCGACTGATTCA
The DNA here is from genome assembly GCF_046027075.1 of Paraburkholderia sp. RL18-085-BIA-A. NCBI lineage: Bacteria > Pseudomonadati > Pseudomonadota > Betaproteobacteria > Burkholderiales > Burkholderiaceae > Paraburkholderia > Paraburkholderia sp. RL18-085-BIA-A. The sequence goes on from NZ_JARESU010000112.1 coordinate 1,220, forward strand.
GCCCGTCTTGAGCGGTGTCCCGCCCGTCGGCTTGATTACGTGGGCCCTGGGAATCTTGTTCTAGAGCGCGGGTCTTCATGCCGCACAATGCGTGCGGCACGGGCATGTGCCTAGAGCGGCTGGATATTTGCGGCCTGCTTGCCCTTCGGTCCCAGCTTGACCTCGAAGCTGACCTTTTGCCCATCGCTAAGAGACTTGAAGCCGTCCGACTTCACTTCGGAAAAATGGGCAAACAGGTCTTCGCCACCATCGTCCGGCGCGATGAACCCGAAGCCCTTTGCATCGTTGAACCACTTCACTGTGCCCGTCTGCATCATCTGATTCCAAGGAAGTAAAAAAGAGTCATTGACCCGCTGTAAAAACTCTAAAAGTGCCTCTGAAGGCGCTGGTGCAGGCGTGCGGACGCCGTGGGACACGCTATTTACCGGTTCCCGGTAAAAACAGTGTCTGGCCTGCGAATGGTTGTTCGGTTTGCAAGCCTGCTGCGATGGAACGCGAAGGGCAGGCATCTGTGCCACCGGCTTGTGTGCGCAAGTCAGCCGTTTTAAGCCTGTGCCGTCAGGTGCCCGCTATTTGTGGGGAGAGCGTTCTCGGGCGTAATGCATCCGACGCCTCGAATCTGCAGGGGCGCTGGCGAGACGGTCGAGCAATCGCTGTAGCCGTTCCTGTTGTCGTTGCAGGAGTCCGGGCGTTGCATACGCCTGAAGAACCCGAGCGCGCCAGTATGTCTGGGCGAACAACGAATCGGCGCCTTCTGCGCACAGGACCCGCTCAAGATGCGTAACTGCTGGGTCAAGGTTTTGAGGCGTGTAAGGGCTCACCCAGGCGCCTGCTTTGGTGGCAACGTTCACTGTGTTCTCTCTCAGTCATAGTTGTCTGACTAATGGCACCCTGCACAAGGTGCATCGGGCTCTCCGAGCGCGAATTGCTATTAGTCAGATGTTTAGTACGTTTTGCTAAACGAATTGAAAAAGGTACAGGAAACATGGCCCCCTATAAACCGGGTTTACCCGCCAATGTACAATCTCTTACTGCTCAAAATATGTGCCCCATTTATATGATGTATCGAGGCCGCTACGGTCGCTGGAAAGAAATTCCGGCGGTCGGCTTTTGAGTGCTGGTTTTTCTCTGCAGTCGGCTCTCGGCAACTTTTATCGAGATGACCATGGCAGGCCACAACTCATACAAGCCCAGCGAAATTGTGAAGGTTACGCTGGACTACCCGAGCCGGTGTCGATGCCGTGATGCTTTTAGTCAAATGTTTGCCGGCAGCTTCCTGACGTGAGTCTGTCGAGCAGATTCTGCGGGCAGGAAGCTGTGGCGCCCAGCTGTTCTCGTCGCAGTTGAAAACGTCAGGTGTTTGAACATCATTTCGTCGCCTCATTGTTCGATTCGATGGTCGCACTTTACGAGCACATCTCCCCGGCTGAGTTACGGCCTTAACCACGGCGGGGGCGGTAAATAAAATCACCGGTATCTACGGACCGAAGCAATCGCGGCGTCACACAGCGTTTCAAATGTACGGCTCTTGCAAGCCGTGCCGTCGCGAAGAAGTCCGCGACAAGGACGGCGGTAGGGAATAAGGCAGCGGCGAAGAAACCGGTTGTCGCCAAGAAATTGGGCACGGCCGCGCCGGAAACCGAAGGCAACGACCAAGAAGGTCGTGGCGACAAAGGCCACACTGACGAAGAAGCCGGCGGCGAAGAAAACTACCGCCAAAAAGGCAGTGAGCGCAAACGCGTCGGCTAAGAAAGCAGTTGCGAAGAACGCTGTGCCGGCTGCAGTCAAGAAAGCGCCGCGCAAGAGCGTGGCCGTGCCCGCTCCGGTAGCCACAGTCGAGTCTGGTGCCGAGGTGACGACCTAAACGGAGTTGTCGGGTGCCCGGTGGACCAATGATTCTCGGGTTCCACCTGGCACACCAAGGCGACGACGTTTTATTGCACCTGTGCCGTCTGACGTTGCGCGGCCTGCTGTTGGGCGTGCTGTTTGGCAAGGTGCCTACCGACCATGCAGCCGCCGACCGCGCCAACTACGGCGTGGTGCCCCGCGTAATGCCCAGCGACCCCGCCTACCACCGCGCCCTTGAGGCAGCCTGCGGCGTTTGGCGTGCCTGCCGTTGCGAAGGCCAGCGTGGTTGCAATCAAGGCGATTTTTATCGGGCTAGGTTTCATTCCAAAGTACTCTGAGGTTGAATTTTCCGCATGTGGCGCCGTGCGGCATCGTTTCAATATCCGTCCCGACCGTGCCCGCGCCTGTCGTGCTCACGCCATTCCTGGCGGCGCCATTCCCGTTCACGCCATTCGCGGGCTCGCCAGTCGTCGTCACCGCCATACGCGACGGCGACAGGTGCGGGGGCATACACGACGGGAGGTGGCGGCGCGTACACTGGCTCTGCCGGCGCATATACGGCTCCGGGGATGCCCAATCCGATGGCGACGTCGACGTGTGCCGATGCTGCAAGTACTGCCAGACCGAGAGCTGCGCCAAGAATCTTCTTGTTCATCTTCGCTACTCCCTCAGTTGAAAGGAATGTCCCCTCCGGAGCATTGCCCGGGGAGCTTGTTGCCGAACCTTTCCATCCCGTGCCATTCACTCATTCCTGCGTGCCATTGCGTCCTCGTTTGTCTGCGAGAAGACCGGCGCTGCCATCACCTGACGGGCGGAGCCCAGGGACGGACCCACCTCGTACCGGCCTGACTGCGGGAAGAGCCCTACTTGCTAAGGAGACTCTTTTTCAGGGTTTCTAGAGAACCTCCTTGCACCCAGGAAAACTCCTTTTTACAGATTTTAGGGAGCAGCGTTTATATGCTTCGCTGCTTCGAAGCTCGCAGTGCTGACGACTGCACTCGCGCCGGCGCGACGGTATCTGTCATCGCCGATTGCGGGACATCGCTTAATTATCCCGGGCGAGGGGTCAGTGCAATTAGTGAATTTGCCGGCCGTCTCGGCACAAGCCCTGGTGGCTATAGGTCTTCTCAAGGACCACGTCAGTCAATGAGATAGGCACGAACCACATTCGGCTGGCTCGCCATTTGCCGGGTGGGCAGTAATGCCTCGTACGCTCTCTTTTTGCCCCGTGGCAACGATACGAAACTTGGCTACTCAAACCAGATACAGTCACCCGTATGCGATGCCATTGCACCGTGAAGTTGGCAGAATAAAAAGACTTGCCTCGGAGTGCCACTTCATTGGACCACCGCCGCCGACAACAACTGAGAAGTCTTCTATAACTCAGGACGCAAGGAACGGCCATGAGCAACTCTGAAACTGCAACCGACTAATGGGCAAAGCCGCGCCGACGAACGGTCAGGCAGTGCCCGGCGCTCGATTGACCCGTTCATGAAACCCTTGCGCGCTGATATTTGGCGTTCTATGGTCAGAGAATGCTGATAGCTCCACCGCATCAAGCGCAGGAGAATGACGCAATGCAACAAAGGCTGAGCGCACGCGCCCATTGCCTTGCCGGCTCCGGAGCGACTTACCTGTCCGAGGCGGGCTGCAAGGACCATCGCTAACGTGCCGCTATCGGAACTGCAATGCAATATTTGTTCTCAACATCTTCAGTCGCGGCTCCTGAACGTTTCGACTACTGGCGAGACGTGGTTTGCAGTCACTGCATTCCCGCGACGAGCGACTCTCAATTTAGAGCTCAATTCGACGCTGAGATTATCGGCCGGTCAATCGGCGCCCTGGATGTGGCAAAGATGACCGGCCCGGAACACGAATGGGTTCGGGATTTCACTAATATCCGGTCCGGTCCTGAAAACAACCTCTGGCTTTCCTTTCTCGAGGACGGCATCGGCTACTTGGAGCAAAACGGCCGGCGGGTTGTCCAAAACCCGGGTGACGTGCTGCTGTACGATGCAGCGCGCCCATTCAGTTACACCATTTCGCCAGAGTCCTTCTTCATCGTCAGAATCCCGCGCGACTTGCTCCTTCGTCGCACCGCGAGCGCCGAGCGTGTAGTCGCCACCTCGTTAGGACCTGGCACGGGATTCAGAGCCGTACTCGGCGCGATGATTAAGGAGGCGTGCGAATCGCGGGAACTCAGCCAGTCGACGCCTGCTGAGTCGCGGATTGCTAGCGCAATACTGGACCTCGTGAGTGCAATCATCGACATCCACTCCGGGGAAGCGCCTGTTACGTCCTCGCAAGCCGCCTTGTATCGAAAAGCGCTCGCGTTCATTGAAGACAACATCGAGTACGCCGGCCTCGACGTCGACTACATTGCTTCGTCGATGCACGTCTCAACGCGAACATTGGCGCGTGCCTTCGCAGGACAGGCTACGACTCCCATGAAGTCCATCTGGCAAAAGCGGCTCGCGGCGAGCTACTGTGCACTTCGGGAAGGCGCGGTGAAAAATGTTACGGACGCCGCGATGACGTTTGGCTTTTGTGACGTATCCCACTTCAGCCGCTCGTTCAAAAAGAGCTACGGCGTTACGCCTCAGAGCGTATTGCTTCGAAACAGGGAGTCGGTTGACTGTTCTGAAGGCTGAATAACGTGTGCGGACACCACGTACAGCAACGCCGCATCTCCTTGATGACGCGGCGTTTTCTTTTCAATAAGAAGCCAGGTTGGGGCTCTTCGTATGATAGTCAGTTGCGGACTGGAACGCATGACCCACAGAGAACAGTTTCGACTCTGAGAACGGCGCACCAATAATCTGCATGCCGACCGGCAGTCCGCCGGAATCGAAACCACATGGCACGTTGAGAGACGGAAGACCCGTCAGGCTCGGTACTCCCGTGAACTGCATGATTGCCGAGAGCATATCCTCTTCCACCCCGTTCTCAATCACGACGGTTGTGGCGCCCAAGGCTGTGGCGGTAAAAGGCAACGTTGGACACACGAAGACGTCGACCTCCTTGAATGCCTCGATGAATTCCGCGCGCAACACCGACCTGTAGCGCTGTGCCTGAAGATAGTGCGTGGCTAGAAGCATCTCCCCGACCTCTAACAATGTCCGTACGTCATCGCCGTAGTCGCCCGGCCTTTCACGTAACGATTTCTGGTGATAGGTGCTCGGCTCGGCAGATTCGATGGTGAGCTGCGCGGAGATATTGCCTTCGATGTGATTGATGTCGACTTCGACGAGTTGGGCCCCTAAACGTTCGAACGTCCGCAGCGCCTGTTCTACGGCCCGCTTCACGTCGGCCTGAAGGTGAGAGAAGAAGTAGCGAGGCACCACGCCGATTCGGAGCCCCCTGACACCCGAATTCAGTCGAGAAAGATAGTCATCCACAGGGACCGGCGAGGTTGCTGGGTCAGTTGGGTCGGGGCCCGCAATCGCGTTGAACATCAACGCACAATCCTCGACGGTTCGAGTCATTGGCCCCGCAGTGTCCATGGACCATGCGAGAGGGATAATCCCAGAGTTGCTGACTCTTCCGTAGGTGGGTCGCAAGCCGACCACGCCGTTAATCGCTGATGGTAGCCGGATGGAACCACCCGTGTCTGTGCCCAGTGCGCCAAAGCACAGGCCTGCGGCCACGGCAGCACCTGAACCACCGCTCGACCCGGCGGGAAATTTGCTGGTATCCCAAGGATTGCGGACGTGACCGTAGTGGGGGTTTGCGGAAGTGCCACCCCAGGCGAATTCGTGCATGTTCGTTTTTCCAACGAACACCGCCCCAGCCTGTTTAAGTTTCGCTATTACCGTCGCGTCTTTGTCGGGATGCCAATTTCCTAACACCTTGCTGCCGGCGGTAGTCCTCTGCCCCTGGATGCCCACGTTGTCCTTGATTCCCAACGGGATGCCATGGAGCGGTCCGAGGTCATAGCCAGCGGACAACAACAGTTCGGCAGCAGTCGCCGCCTTTTTCGCCGTTTCTTCGGTGACGGAAATGAATGCACGCAAGGTGCTGTTATGTCGCTCGATTTCTTGAAGCGATGCGTTCAACAGGTCTGTCGGGCTGACTTCGCCGCTTCGAACAAGCTTAGCGGCGGTTGCAATCGATAATCTGGCGAGTTCACTGCTCATGCGACACCTCACCGTGAACGACTGTCTGGAGGAAGCCCGTGATTGGTGACACCTGCGCGAACTCAGGCGCACTCATCTTCGCCGACAAGGCATTTGCGTCCTTCAACCACACCGCGAGAACCTGACTAACTGCTGCTACTCGACCGTGTTCGAGTGGCAGATTTGAGTGTTCAGCTATGGTCCTGACCAGCTGCTCCACACTCGCGTTGGGCATCATATTTCTCCTTCGTTGACGACGTCCTGAGCGTACCTTGCCGAATTGCCAATAGCTTGTGCGTGCGCGCCATCGTGATGGAACAACAAAGTCACGGCATTGTGCCGGCTGCCAACAGGCGAGGTCCTCTGTGGAGAACATGGGCAGAAAGAACCCCCCCGATTATCAGCATCGGTGCCTGCCCCGTTCCTGCAGCGCCGGTGTCAGTGCGGTTTGAACGAGGCAGCTCCCGAGCGCCTCTCGGAGTTCGGGCTCGCGCAAGCGACGCCCGATGAAGACCATGTTGGAGACGCGCTCCCGCTGATCACAAGGCTGTCCCGCATCTGAGCGCACCACCATATGAACGCCTTGAAGCACGACTTTTCTCTCAGAGCCAGCATATGAAAGCGCAGAGGTAACGCATCAGGTCGGCGCCGTGCGTCTGAAATTGGTGCCGTTCTAGGCCGGATTCTGTTTTCAAGGGTGTAAACAAGGACGTCCAACGCCTCCGGGTCAATGGTGCCTTCTCCTTAAGAATTTCTTCGATGGACCCGCAATGCGGCATCAGACCCTTGTCCGGGAATGTTCGATTTTCGCGTCCATGCCAGTCCTTACAGGCGAGTCCATGTAACCCTGGTATTCGCCGCCATAAATCCGGCTTGACTGCCAGAGGCCTGGTCATCGTCTTAAACGGACAGCCATCTGCCGCGTGACGTGAAGCGCGGGAATGCCAGTCATCGGGTCCGTTCGATTCATCAGCAATCACCCTGATATGGCGTACCGGGACTATCCGGTTGTCCGTGGTATGCAAGCGAGCCCAGGTGCCAGCCTGTTACTGTCACAAACACCACATCCTTCCGCAGTGGACCCGCGCAGACCATCTTCAAAACAAGCAGAGAACGGGCTGTCGCGTTGCTGCTGCCGGGAGGCAACGTGGCATATGCCACGGCGCGCTTCCTAACGTATGGGCATCAATTCCAGCGACAAGGTAGCTCGTGTCGCCCGGCTTGCCTCGTCGATTTCGGGACGCACTCGGCTTCGAACAGCCCTTTACTCTCGCGGAGATTCTATGAATCGAGCATTTCGTTGGCTTGCATTATGTTGCCTGGCATTCTCAACGCAGTACCCCGCGATAGCCGCGGACAAGGAGCCGATTGTTGTCGGCAGCGTCCTTGATGAGACTGGTGCGCTCAACGTCTACGGTAAGGCGATGGCAGATGCTACGAAGCTTGCCGTCAAGTCCATCAATGACGCCGGGGGGGTGCTGGGGCGTCCGCTCAAGCTCGTCACCTACGATGCCCAGTCAGATAACGCGAAGTACACGAGCTATGCGAACCAGCTCGCGCTGCGAGACCATGCATCCGTCATCATGGGCGGCATAACCAGTGCTTCGCGCGAGGCCATGCGCCCCGTAGCGGACCGCAACAAGACACTGTATTTCTACAATGAGCAGTATGAAGGAGGCGTTTGCGACAAAAACGTTTTCCTCACCGGCATTGTTCCCTCTCAACAAATCCCACCGCTTGTCGACTGGGCGATTAAGAACGGAAAGAAGAAGTTTTACGTTCTGGCAGCCGATTACAACTACGGCCATATCTCGACGGATTGGGTGAAGCAGTATGTGACAAAAGCTGGCGGTAGCGTCGTCGGCGCCGAATTCATTCCGCTTGATGTCAGCGAGTTCGGCTCGGTCATCTCGAAACTGCAGGAGGCGAAACCTGACGTGGTGCTCTCTCTTCTGGTTGGTGGCAACCACATCGCCTTTTATCGACAGTTTGCGTCTGCAGGCCTGTCGAGCCGTATGCAGATTGTCTCCGCGACGTTCGGACTCGGAAACGAACAGGTGGTCCTGGGTCCCAAGGAAGCGAGCGGCATCGTCGTCGCCTTTCCCTACTTTCAAGAGGACTCTTCTGAAGGCAACATGAAGTTCCGCGAGGCGTGGACGAAGGCTTACGGAGCCAACTACCCCTACATCACGGACAGCGCTGCAGCCGTCTGGAACGGTTGGCACCTGTGGGCCTTGGCTGTCGACAAGGCAGGCAGCACAGACCGCGAGAAGGTCATTAAGGCGCTTGAAAGTGGTGTCAGCTTCGACGGTCCTTCAGGCAAGGTCACAGTAGACGGTCCGACACACCATGTGGTTCAGAACGTCCACATTGCGCGCGCTGATGAAAAGCATGGGTTCACAGTTATTGGCGAGGAGAAATCTGTTCCGCCGAGCTATGAACAAACCGTGTGCGACCTTGTTGCACGACCCAATACCGCAAAGCAGTTCACGCCTTCGGCTAAAGCCAACTAGACGACGTACTGCCACGGACGAATAGACATGGAAGCCTCAAGCCTAGGTTGGTTCATCAATATGGCTGTGTCCGTCGGACTCAGCATCGCAATTCTCGTGTTGGTCTCGCTCGGGCTATCAGTGCTCTTCGGCATGATGGGGATTATCAACCTGGCCCATGGAGAGTTTCTGATGTTTGGCGCGTTCGGAACGCTTGCTGGTGTCAGGGGGGGCCTTCCTCTGCCCGTTGCAATGTTGGTTTCGACGCTCGCCGTTGCGGCCTTCGGCTGGGTAGTCGAACGGGCATTGATTCGATTCCTGTATGGCCGCCTGATGGACAGCATGCTGGCGACCTGGGGCCTGAGTCTCATCATGTCGCAAGGCGCAGTCTTCGTATTTGGCGCCACGACGCAAGGAATTGCCACTCCGGGAGGAAGCATCCACCTCGGCGGGTACTCCGTCTCCGCCTATTCCGTCGTTCTTATTCTGGCCGCGCTCGCACTCCTCGCATTCGTCTATGCGGTGTTTACGCGTACGAGGTACGGCGTCATGGCTCGGGCTGCGGTTCAGAGACCCCAGATGGCGTCGGCCGTCGGCATCGACCCGCGACGCATCAACTCTTTAACGTTCATGTTCGGTGCAGCGCTTGCGGGCGCGGCTGGCGCATTGCTTGCCCCGATGGTAGGCGTGATGCCAACGATGGGAGAGGCATATATCGCTCGTGCGTTCATGACGGTGGTTGTGGGTGGCTCGGGCGTGCTCACTGGCGCCGCCGCGGCTTCTGCGCTGCTTGGCGGAGTCGAGAACGTTGTGTCATACCTGTTTACCCCGTTCCTCGGACAAGCGGCTCTGCTGGTCCTGGCCATTTGCCTTGTACGCGTGCTGCCGACCGGTATCTCGGGTCGTCTGCGGCGCAAACTCTGAATGAGACGCTGACCATGAATCCATCAAACAGTGCCCTGAAATTGCGCCTCATCGGTTGCGCAGTCGTCGCGCTGGTCGCTCTCGCGCTTGGATTTGCGATGCCGGAATTCGCGACCTTGCAAGCGACGAACTGGGCACTATTCGGGCTGCTTGCAGTCAGCCTTACGCTGGTCTGGGGGCATGGTGGCATATTCAGCTTCGGACAAGGCGCCTTCTTCGGAATCGGCGCCTATGCGTACAGCGTCGCAGCCATGAACATCTTGCCCGCTACCAATGAGACTGTATCTTCGGTCGTCGTTGCAGCACTCGCGGCTGCGGCGCTGGCGGCCTTGGTTGGATACTTCATCTTCTATGGCAACGTCGGGGACGTCTACGTTGGAATCATCACGCTCGCGATGACCCTCGTGCTTTTCACCGTTCTGTCGAGCACGGCTGACCCCAAATACCATATTGGAGAGGCTCAACTCGGCGGCTACAACGGAATCTCGGGCGTCCCACCCATCACCTTGCCCCTCGGGGAATCCGGAACCGCCCTGACAGTCGTTCAGTCGTACTCCACCGTGATTCTGGTTTGCGCATTGATTGTTGCAGGCCTGTACGTTCTCCTTCATCGCCCGTTTGGCCGTGTTCTTACCGCTCTCACGCAGAACGAGTTGCGCACTCAACTTCTGGCCTTCGATGTCCGGCTCCGCAAGCTTGCAGTGTTCACGATTGGCGGAGCGATTGCCGGTATCGCGGGTGCCTTCTACGCCGCATGGGCTATGTTCATAAGCCCGGTGGTCTTCGGACTGGCGCTGGCAGCGCAGGTGGTGATTTGGGTCCTGGTTGGCGGTCGGGTGTCATTCGCTGGAGCTTTCATTGGAACCTTGCTCGTACAGTCGCTGTCCTTCGCGCTGGGCGGTGGTGCTGGAGACGCAACACCCATCGTCCTTGGCGTTGTGCTCATCGCGGTCGTTCTGTTCCTGCCGTCTGGAATCGTTCCGGCCTTAGCCAAACTCCTGGTCGCAAAACGGAAATCGGATTCGGCTGGCGCAGCAGCCGCCTATGCTTCACTGCCTCAGGAACAGAGAGTTGCAGAGCTGCCTTTTCGCAGCGAGTCCAGCGGCGCCGCACTCAGCGCCACTGGACTGGAAAAGCGCTTTGGCGGCGTTCGAGCCGTGCAGAAGGCAACAGTCAACTTCGGTCAGAAGGGTGTTCATTGCCTTATTGGCCCGAACGGCGCTGGCAAGAGCACGTTCTTCAACCTTCTCGTCGGCCGCTTTCCTCCGAATCGTGGCGCCATCGAACTTGACGGTCGACCGATTACGCATATGAAATCACACGACCGGGTGAGGAACGGACTAGGAATCAAGCTGCAGGTGGCCAGCATCTTCACTGAACTGTCGGTACGCGAGAACCTCTGGCTAGCCGCGTATGGGCGTCGACGAGACAAGGCAGCGGCCGACCTTCGCTCCGCGGAAATGTTGGACTGGCTGGCACTCGCGCACCGCGCGGATGACAGTGCGGGGTCGCTGTCCCATGGGCAGAAGCAGTGGCTGGAGATTGGCATGGTCATCGCCGCTGAACCCTCGGTGGTACTGCTCGATGAGCCAACAGCCGGAATGACGAGGGAGGAGACTGCCCGCATGGCTGCGATGGTGCGCCTGCTCGGACAGAGTGTCTCTGTCATCGTCGTCGAGCATGACATGGAATTTGTGCGGGCGCTGGACGTTCCCGTCACCGTCTTCCACCAGGGAAACGTCTTCGCATCCGGGTCGCTTGAAGAACTGCGACGCGACGAGCGGATTCTCGACATCTATCTGGGGCGACAAGGACATGGGCATGTTGCTTGAACTGAAGAACCTTCGCGCCGGCTACGGGCAAACGCCTGTGTTGCACGGTCTCGACCTGGAGCTGGAGCAGGGGCAGATGATTTCCATCCTTGGGCGAAACGGAGTTGGAAAAACGACGCTCTTGCGTGCCATCGTTGGAGCCATCCCGGTGCAGCAAGGCGAGATTCTCTTCGATGGCTTTTCGATACGAGACATGCCAATGCACAAGCGCGCCCACCGCGGAATTGCATACGTTCCCCAGGGCCGCGACATCTTTCCATCCTTGTCGGTGCTCGACAACTTGAAAGCGGCGGCGTTCGGCACGAAGCGCAGCGACTGGCGCGAAGCGGTTGACGGGCTGCTCTCCGAGTTTCCGATGCTTCGCGAAAAAGCCGACGAGCGCGGAGATTCGCTAAGTGGCGGCCAGCAACAGATTCTGGCTCTGGCACGGGCACTCATCACGCGCCCATCGTTGCTGCTTCTCGACGAGCCATCCGAAGGGATACAACCTTCAATCGTTGACCAGATAGCTGCGACTGTCCGGAAAATCAATGAACGTGAGGGCATCGCGGTCATTGTGGTTGAACAGAATCTGGAGTTTGTTGCCCGCATGGGCGCGCATTGCCGACTGGTTGACAAAGGTCGTGTTGTGTTCGACTGTGACCCGGAAAAGATAATCAACGATGCCGACCTGCAGCGGCAGTACCTGGGAGTTTGACTATGCTGCGCGGAGACACCAGCTACGAATCTGAAGTTAAAGAATTTCGCTGGAACATTCCCGAAAAGTACAACATTGGGGTGGATGTGTGCGATAAGTGGGCGGCGCTCGACCCGGAGCAGCCGGCGTTGATTCACGAGCACGGCAACGGGCACATCACTCGCGTCTCCTTCGGCGAGCTCCGGCGGAGAAGCAATCAGACAGCGAACTGCCTGCGAAAGCGCGGTGTCACGAAAGGAAGTCGCGTCGCAATCCTCCTCGCCCAATCGCCGCAAACCGCGTTTGCCCATATTGCCGCCTTCAAGGCAGGCGCGATTTCCGTTCCGCTCTTCGCACTGTTCGGAGAGGAAGCGTTGGAGTACCGCCTGCGCGATAGCGGAGCCAGCGTGCTCGTCACCGATACCGGGGGAGCAAGAAAAATTGCCGCCATCAGGCAGAAGCTGCCAGCATTGATGACCGTCCTGGTCACCGATTCCGATTCGGGCGTCACGGCAGTTGAGGGTACGGAAAACTTTGACGACGCAATTGATGCGGAGTCCGACGCGTTCGAGCCCGTGGAGACCAACGCGGATGACCCGGCGGTCATCATCTATACATCAGGAACTACCGGGAAGCCCAAAGGCGCACTGCATGCCCACCGCGTTCTGTTGGGCCATTTGCCCGGCGTAGAGATGTCACACGGTGGAAGTATCAAACGAGGCGACCTTTTCTGGACTCCAGCCGACTGGGCATGGATTGGCGGTTTGCTCGATGTACTGCTGGCGGCCCTGCACCACGGCGTGCCGGTGGTCTCACGCCGCTTCAGCAAGTTCGATGCGGCGTCTGCCTTCGATTTGATGAGCCGTCATGGCGTCACGCATGTTTTCCTGCCACCGACGGCGCTGAAGATGCTGCGTGCCGAAAAGGCGCCTTTAGAACGCTGGCAATTGCATCTGCGTTCGGTCGCAAGCGGCGGGGAATCGTTGGGCGTCGAACTCCTGGGGTGGGGCCGGGAAGCTTTGGGCGTGACCATGAACGAGTTCTATGGCCAGACCGAATGCAATATGGTCGTGTCCTCCTGCGACGCCTGGTTCGCGGCCCGGCCGGGAGCAATCGGGCGGGCCGTGCCAGGTCATGACATCCGGATAGTGGACGACCAGGGCGTGCCCGTACCGACAGACGCGGTTGGAAACATTGCGGTTCGTTCGCCGGACCCCGTGATGTTTCTTGGCTACTGGAACAATCCGTCGGCTACCGCCGAGAAGTTCGCGGGAGCGTATCTGCTGACAGGCGACCTAGGTTGCATGGATGCGGACGGATTCATCCACTACGTGGGTCGCAACGACGACGTAATCACGAGCGCTGGATACCGTATTGGGCCAGGACCGATTGAGGACTGTTTGCTCGGTCATCCGGCCGTGAAGCTGGTAGCGGTTGTCGGCGTGCCGGACCCCACACGCACCGAGGTGGTGAAGGCATTCGTTGTTCTGGCCGACGGATTCACCGCTTCGGCGAGCCTGACCCGAGAATTGCAGGACCACGTGCGCATGCGTCTGGCTGCACACGAGTACCCTCGGCTCGTCGAATACATCGATTCGCTTCCAATGACCTCAACAGGAAAGATAATCCGGCGGGAGTTGCGAACTCGCTAACTGTAGCTGCCGGGCGACGGGCAGTCGGCGTTGCCCGCCGGCACGGGGACGGCAACCGGGTGTGCCGTACGGGCTGCGATAGCGGCGAGCAGTCGCCGGGCATTCGGCCCGGCCCGGAAGGCGTGGCGGCCTTTTAGGGCGACAGCCAGCTCAGGCGGAATTCCAGTCCCATGAGTGAGAAGAAGGAACAGCGGCCTTTTTCCGGATAAATCGGCGACTAAACTGTTCGGTACGCCCGGGACAGCACCGCATTGCCTTGATTCCCGGCTCGATGCGGCCAATTTTATGATGTGTCCCCCGACACGTCAAGGAGCTGAAAATGCCATCCCCCAGAAAGTCCACGCCGGGTCCCGAGGCCGACACGAGCAGGAAAAAAGAGGTAGCAGGGCCGAAAAAAACCGCTGACAAGGCGCAAAGTCATAAGGGCACGCAAGTGGCAAAGCGTGCCAAAAGCAAGGCTAAAGGCTGAGTCACCCAAACCCCCGTCCACGCACCGGGGACACCAGGCTTTCACCGCCATACTCGCTGGGCCTACGGCGTGCTCGCTGCATTTGAGGCGGCTCAAGCGCGCGTATCAGGTTCTCGACTGGACAGCAAAAAGCCTCGCCTCGCGAGGAGGCTTTTTTCGCACGGTACGTTGCCGCGTCAGGTGTTCAGCGCACTCAGTTTTGCAATGAAGTTACTAGCCGGTGGCGCGCTTCTCGTCAAGACCGAAGTACGGGTTCGTGCGAAACAGGTTTTGAACAGTCTTGGTCCAACAGATAGGTCTCATCGTCGAATGTACCCAGGGCGTGTCGAGGGCCTTGTTTTCAGCGCGCCATTGCTCAATTTTCCGCTGGCATCCTCCGTCCGCGTGGCCGAGGGCGAGCCTTCGCGTTGCGAGGATGACGCGCGCCTGAATACCGGCAGCAAAGGCCATGCGCAAGTCATTCAACTTGAGTTCCTCGCGGTGAGGACTGCCGCGGTCAAGCAACGCTTGTGGTGGTCCCCTCAACTGGACGCTGGATTTTAACTTTGTCGCTGGCCGAAGACAGCGTGCCGGCCCGGCATCGCTTCGCAACAGCGCGACGAAACATGGAGAGGCTGGCGTGGAACGAGACGAATTCAGCGCTTTCGAGCACCAAGGCTGGGAGATGGTCGCGCATCCGTATCACTCGTATTTTGGCGACTTGACCATACAATCCAACAGCCCCCTGCTTGACGCACTCGATGTCCGCCCCGGCGTTCGCTTTCTGGATGTCGCGTCCGGTCCTGGTTATCTCGCCGCGGCAGCGGCGCGTCGAGGTGCCGACGTCGTTGGCGTTGATTTCGCGGAGGCGATGGTCGAACAGGCAAGATGCACCTATCCCGCGCTGCCCTTCCGTATCGGCAGCGCGGAGGACCTACCTTTTTCCGACGAGAGTTTTGACACCGTTGGCATCAGCTTCGGGATGTTGCATTTCTCTCATCCGGAGAACGCGCTCGCCGAGGCGTTTCGAGTACTACGGCCTGGCGGCCGGATTGCTTTTACGGTCTGGGCGACACCGGACAAGGCCGTCGGATTCGCGATGGTGCTCAAAGCCATTGAAGCGCACGGCCGTCTGGATGTTCCACTCCCCTCGGGACCTCCATTCTTTAGGTTCAGCGACTGGCACGAATGCGAACGCGCTCTGAGCGACGCGGCGGTAGAATTGCTTGCAAACGAATGGCCTTAAACCCCAGAATGAGCAGCTGCTCGCTGTGCCGCCGCACGCTGCGCCGCCTGCTCCTGTGTGTGCTGTTTCGCGAGATGGTGACCGACAATACATCCGCCTACCGCGCCGACCACCGCGTGATGACCGGCCACACCACCGACGACAGCGCCCTTAAGGCAGCCGGCGGCGTTTGCCGTTCCGACGCTTGCAAGAAGGAGTGCTGCTGCGACCAGCCTGAATTTGTTTCCAGTTTTTATGTTGTTTGTACGCGTGTGTTGGGGGCAAAGGTATTCTTCGAAGCAAGCTCTCGCGCCATGCACTGGGCCATCCCCCTGAGGGCGAATTTGCCCAGCGCAAATGGCGTCGAGCCAGGTAAGCCTTTCACGCTCGCCGTTGCGCCCGTCAGCAGGATGGAGCCGTGTCGGCGAGCGAGCATTCGAACGGCTGCATACTCGGTGCGGCTGCGCGCACTTGCCATGTCGTGCTCGTCAATACGAATGGTGGCGCAGCCAGTCAGCATAGGTAGCAATGCCTTCCTTCAGAGAGACGGAGGGCACGTAACCCAGGACTTCCCGAGCACGCGTCTGGTCAAACGGTGCGTTCTGGTCCAGTACATCGATGGTGCCGGGTCCAATTTCAATCTGCGCATCTGGGAATTGCTCATTCACGAGCGCCGCGACTTCAGCGTAGGACCGTTGGTCATTCGCAGTTACGTTGAACACGCTGTATTTCGAAATGTCGGCTTTAAGCGCGAGAATGCTCGCACGCGCGACGTCGCTGACGTGCACATACTGGAAGCGGTATTCCCGACCTGAGTCTTCCCACGTAGGCGCGCCATCAATGGCATTGCGCAGCATCGTCTTGAGATAGCACTGCATGAACTGACCGGGTCCGTAAATCCAGCCCGGCCGCAGAGACACGATTCGCATGCCATACAGGCTGTTATAGACGGCAGCTAGCTTTTCCGTGAATACCTTCGTCGCGCCATAGGGTGTGGTCGGGTTGAGCGGCGCATCCTCGGTCACCGTGTCCAGCTCGTCGTTGTTCCCGTAAGCGCACTCCGAACTGAAATTGACGACGTGTCGAATATGCTTTAGCCGCGCCGCTTCGAAGACATTGGTCGTACCCAGTGCATTGGTCACCACGGTCTGATACGGAATTTCTCGCGAGAAAAACGGGTGGGAAATCGCCGCGGTATGAATGATTTCAGTGACCGAGAAGCGTTCGATTGTCTCGAGCAGCAGTGGCAAGTCGTTCAGGTCACCCTGCACATACTTCAGGCCGCCCCGGTCATCGTCTTCACGTGCGCGACGGTCATAACTGACCGCACTCCGGTCGCGGTCGCACAGTTGGGAAAGTAGCGTCTGCCCGAGAAACCCGCAGCCTCCTGTAACCATAATAGTCATTGTCACCTCTTTCAATAGGACATGTCTTCAGTCACAAACTGCTTTTCTTTCCACGCCGCGAGCAACTCCTGTGGTGTACAGAACCAGACATCGTCATGCTGTTTCATATGGGAAATTAGCGCGTCGAGCATCACAATGCGTGAAGCGCGTCCGATGATTTCCGGGTGCATGGTCAGCATGAAGTAACGGCCTTCCTGATACAGCGCATCAAACTCGGCCTTCCACAGCCTGAACACCTTGTCAGGCTCTTCGATAACCGCGCCGACCTGAGGCACTGCGGAATAGGCAAACTGCTCCCAGTCATCCAGCAGCCACGTTACAGGCAATTCAAGGATGCGCCGCTTGCCTGCTTGAACCGAGTAGGGAACATCACTTCCCATAAGGCTGCTGTCGAACTCAAAGCCGTGCTTGTCCAACAGCTCGAGCGTTTGGGGCGTCACTTCCCATAACGGTGCGCGAAAGCCGGTTGGCGTGACGCCTGTAATGCTCTCAAGAATCGCTTTCGACTTGGCAAGGATGGCATCCTCTTCCTGGTACGTCAGCTCATCCGTGCGCTCATGCAAATAGCCGTGGCAGCCAATCGGATGTCCGTCGTCGTGGATAGTCTTCACGACCTGCCGGTCAATCTCGGCCGTATAGCCCGGGATAAAGAACTGTGCCTTGAGCCCGTGACGCTTGAGCAGGTCCAGAATTCTGGGGACACCGGCCCGGCGTCCGTACGCACCCATCGACAGCAGAGAGAGCCGTTTGTGGTTAGCCGCGTCGCTAATCCAGCCCGACTCGGCGTCCACGTCAAAGCACAACGACACGGCAGCGCGGTAGCCGTTGGGCCATTCAAATGATTTCAAGTGCATGAGTATCCCCGGTATGTCTCGACGTCACGTCGCGTGCTCTTCATGATGCCTCGATGTTAGCTGACTGTGCGCTTCGGCTGACTCGCGAGCGCCGGCGGACGACTACGATAAGCAGACCGGTCACCAACGTCCCAGCGCCGAGATACCAGGCGTTGTACAGGTCCTCCGGTGCGACCGGATTGGCGCCTGAGGTGTAACCGATGTAGGCGAGCACAGCGATGGCAAGCACGACCGGTACCGACAGCGATGCAGCAAGCAGCGGGCGGTGGAGCTTCCACACGGCGACCAGCATGGCGGCAAGCGCGGAGATGTACGAGGCGACAAGCGTAATGGTGACAACGTCGTAGTACCAGACAATCTTATCAAGAGGCTTCCACCAGACGAGGGCGATTGCGACGATGGACACGACTGTCGTGGCAAGCCAAGGTGCCTTGCGGCTGTTCACAACCTTCAACGCGGCGGGGAGATGATTCTCTTCGCTCATGCGATAGAGCGTGCGGGCGGCTGCATTTGACGATATTTGCAATCCTGCGCACGCGGACGTGATAACCACAAAAAGCGCCAGCCACGTCATCGACGAAGGCAGATATGTGTGTGCGACGGCTGCAATGGGGCCGCCGTTCCCATTTTCCACAATCGCTGCAAGTTTTGCGACGGGGACTGCGTACTGCCACCCGATGGCCGCCAGGCTGTAAATGACAAAGGCAGATGTCAGAACGAGTAGCAGCGAGCGTTGCACTGTCCGGACCGGTACGCGTGCCTCTTCAATGTAGTTGATTGCCGAGTCAAAATTCGCGAGCATCCAAACACCGAACAGCACGCCCGGCCCGATGGCCGACAGCCCGCCAGCCTGCTTCAACGAATACATTGACGCCAGCGAGAGTCCATCCACATGGGGGCGAAGAATGCCAAAAAGCCCAAGGCCGGCAACGACGGCGATTTCGAAGATGAGAAAGGTGCTTGCAACCTTTGCGGTCACACCGACACCTCGGCAGGAAACAGCGAAGAACGTCAGTATCAGGAAGGTTCCGATAATCTTTGCATTCATGCCGCCGGCGAGCGCCGGAAATAGCGCCTGGACGTATTCGGTGCCAATCAGTGCGCACATTGGGGTGACGGCGGTACAGGCGACGGTATAGGTCCATCCAAGCACGGTCCCCACTTCGGGATGGAGAAAGCGGGAGCTAAAGGTGAACACACCACCTGCGGATGGGGCCTGTCGCGTCAGAAACACCATGCTGAAAGCCAGCACAAGCATCGGAAAGAAGTAAGCAATCAGGATAGCGAGCGGAGCCTGGTGCCCGGATATCGAATACAGAATCGACATCGATGATGCTGCGACCCACGCAGGGGCATTGAAGCCAAGCGCTGAGAGCGTGACATCCTTGGTGCCTAATGTGCCCTTGTTCAGCGCCGTCGGCACTTCCTGGATGGTGCCGTACCGGTCATAGCCTACAACGTCTGAGAGTTTCATTGTGGAGTCTCGTTTCGGAACAGGAATAATCGGAACGCAAGGGTTTGGCCCTTCATCATTTGGGACATTTGAACTACCGACTAACCATTCATAACGCCGCCTCCGTTCACACCGACTATCTGGCCAGTCATGAATGAAGAGGCCTCAGACGCCAGGAACACGGCGACGTCTGCGATTTCCCGGGCCGTGCCGAGGCGTTTGAGCGGGTAGCGCGCGGACTCCTCCTCGATGTACTTCGGACCAAGAGCCTCTACCATCGGCGTCAGCACCCCACCCGGGGCGATTGCGTTGACGAGGACGCCAACGCTGCTCAGCTCGCGGGCAAGCGATTTGGTCAACGCGATGATTCCGCCCTTCGCTGCGCTGTAGTGGGCGAGGTTTTCGCAACCCAGTTGCCCAAGGTCGGAGGCTATGTTGATGACTCTTCCTGAGCGCTGTTCCTTCATGAGGCGGGCCGCCTCCCGGCAGAAATGAAAGGTTCCATAGAGATGCACTTTAATCATGCGGTCCCACATGCCGTCGGTCATCTCGGTCAATGGACATTCCTGAAGGAAGCCGGCGCTGTTCACGAGAACATCGATGCGTCGGATATCGGAAAAGGCGGCCTTCACGGCGACCGGGTCTGACACATCGGCTGCCACAAGTGAGGCTGTACCGCCAGACCGCTGAATCTCATCCGCCAGCGAGCTAAGTCCCCTGCGGTCCGGAAGGTCGTTCAGGAGCACATGCGCGCCACGACGCGCCATGGCAAGCGCAATTGCATAACCGATGCCGCTTGCGGCGCCGGTAATGAGACACGTCTTTCCGGCAAGGTTATCCATCTCAGACATAGAAACTCCACACGATAAGAGTTATCGCGCCACGGCGATTTGATGACGCAACTCTAGGAAGGTCAAAAACCCTCATCAATTCCGGAGGCATAAAGTCAACTTATCGACACGAGAAAGCATCGAGAGTAGTTACGCAAGAATGAAAGCTGGCTTGCTTCATTCGAAATTTTTTCAGGCGCGCCGTGATGCTACGTTTTGGGGGTGCTGAATCATCCTTAAGGAGCTTTCATGGCCAGCAATCTGCCTCAACCGCTTGACGCGGGACTCGTGCCACGATTTGCCGGCATCCCGACATTTATGCGCCTGCCCGCCGTGACCAATCTCACGGCCGTTGACATTGCGCTCGTTGGAGTGCCGTGGGACGGCGGCACGACAAATCGCGCTGGAGCGCGGCACGGACCGCGCGAGATTCGCAACATGTCCAGTTTCATGCGCCGGGTTCATCACGTAAGCGGCATTGCACCGTATGACCTTCTGCGTATCGGGGACGTGGGGGACGCACCTGTCAACCCGATTGACCTTCCGGACTCGCTCAAGCAGATTGAGCAGTTCTTCTCGACGATTCATCGTGCGGGAGCCATACCCCTGTCCGCTGGGGGGGACCACCTCGTCACGCTGCCCATTTTCCGCGCGATAGCCAAGGACCGACCGGTGGGAATGGTGCACTTTGATGCGCATTCGGATACGAACGATACTTACTTCGGCAACAATCCGTACACTCACGGTACACCGTTCCGACGTGCTGTCGAAGAAGGCCTACTCGACCCGCACCGCACCGTGCAGATTGGGATTCGAGGTTCCGTATATTCCGCGGACGACCTTGATTTCGCGAAGGCAGCCGGTATCCGGGTTATGCATATGGAGGAGTTCGCCGAAATCGGTGTCGGGGCGACGCTTGACGAAGTAAAGCGCATTGTGGGTCACGGGCCGACGTACGTGAGCTTTGATGTGGACGCGCTCGACCCGAGCTTCGCACCGGGCACCGGAACACCGGAAGTTGGTGGCATCACAACACTGGAGGCGCAGCAGATGTTGCGTGGACTGCGTGGTCTGAACCTGGTCGGCGGCGACGTTGTTGAGGTGTCGCCACCGTTCGACCCGAGCGGCAACACGGCGCTTGTCGGCGCCACGATGATGTTCGAACTGCTCTGTGTGATTGCTGAAGCGCACGCTCAACGCCTTACAATTGCGAGCGAACAACCTACAATCGCCGAAAACTGAGTTCCGCCAGTGCTTCGACACATGAACTGCCTCATCGCTCATGTGCGTGCGAGTTGTCTCGCTGAGCGGCTGGCGGATTGCCACCGCTCATTTAAACTATGCTTGGAAATCTCTCAGACCTAGACCTGAAAGCGTTGCGCGTGTTTTGCACGATTGTTGAGGCTGGTGGGTTCACCGCCGCCCAGACAATCCTGAACACCGGACTACCGCGCCTGAGCATTGTGGTTCGCGACCTTGAGGTACGACTTGGTACCAAACTCTGTCATCGCGGACGACAAGGGTTCCAGGTGACGGAAGAAGGACTCGCCGTCTATGAGGCGGCCCGCGTGCTGTTTTCCGACGTGAGCCGCTTTCTGGATAGCGTAGGCGCACTGAGCGGTCAACCTATCGCCAGACTGGCGTTGGGCGTCGTCGACGGCTTGCTGTCGTACCCGGGTTCTCCCACAGTCGCTGCCTTGCAGCGCTTCCGCAACAAGTCAGACTCGACATATCTAACGTTGCATGTCATGCCGCCGGACGAGTTGGAGAAGGCGGTGCTCGATGAAAAGCTTGCGCTGGCGGTTGGCGCGTTCCACCACCGTTTGTCCGGTCTCGTCTATACCCCCGTCTTTTCAGAGGAGCAACAGCTTTACTGCGGGAAGAATCATTCGCTATCGACGGCGTCCGGTGTCGGGCTGATGGAAGCGATTGCCGAGGCGCCTTATGTCGAGCGCGGCTACATGCTGGAGAGCAACAAACCGCGGCACATGACTTTAAACCGAGCAGGCACCGCTTTCTCGATGGAGGCCATCGCGACGATGCTGCTCACGGGTACCTACATCGGCTATCTGCCGTGCCACTATGCCAAACGTTGGGTCGATGAAGGGGAGTTGTTCGCCCTCGCGCCGACCGCATTTTCCTACTCGTCGGTCTTTAGCGTCATTACCCGACAAGGCAAGGAACTCGATGTGACGACCGGTCTCATGGTCGAAAGCATGTCTGTGTACCCGAATTGTAGTGGTCTAATTTCCTCGGACATGTCGATAGGAGGACAATCCGGAATCGATGAGGAACGGAAACTAGATGACAAGAAGGCGCCGCCAATTTGACGCCAACTTCAGGCTGGAAGCGGCACGGATGGTACGTGACCAGGGGTTATCGGTCAGGGAAGTTAGCCGGTCGATGGACTTGGTTGAGACGGCCGTCCGGCGCTGGGTTGCGCAGTACGACGCAGAGCGTGCTGGCGGCCCCGGCGAAGGCAAGCCGCTGACGCTGAACAGCAGCCATCCGGCAACTTAAAGCGGAAAACCGGCAATTGCGAGAGTACCCCGCACCATGCCAACCTGGCTATTTCCTTTGACTGCTTACCGCATCCTTGAATGCCTGGCGTGACGAGAGGTTCCGATGCCATTCGATGGCGGCCGGTAGCAGGGGTGCCGGTTCCAACACTTGTCCGAAGTTGTCCGCAAGCGAAAACCAGCGGTGGGCGGAAAGGCAGAGTCCGATATCCGCCACCGTGAACTCCGCGCCGGCAATGTACGCCTGAGCAATCAAGACCTTATCCACGATTGCCAGCATGCGCCCGGCTTCCGCGTGCGCTTTCCGTATCACGTCGTAGTTGCGCTGGGGCTCGGGGGTCCGCGTGAGACCCAGGAAAGCAACGCGGAGCGTCGCCCACAGGGTTGCAAGCTGCCAGTCCATCCAGCGCTCGACGCCAGCACGCTCTTTAAGCTCGACCGGAAGGAGCGCTTCGTTGCCAGCTGCGCTGGCGAGGTATCGGACGATGGCATTTGACTCCCACAACACAAAGTCGCCGTCGACCAAAGTTGGCACCAGTCCATTCGGATTGAGCGCAAGGTACTCGGCGGTATTGACAACGCCGAAGTCGAGACCCGCATCAATACGTTCGTAGTCGCGTCCCTCAACAGCGCCCAGCTCGCCAAGACACCACAAAACCTTCTGCACGTTTATAGAAGTACGTCTGCCATAAAGCTTCATCGATGTTCCTGATATCGGTCCTGAGGCATGATACTCCGAAGCCGTCACCGGCATGTCGCCGTCCGGCGCGGCCCGAGCCAGCGGTGACCTTATACTACTGTCCCGTTCGCGACCGAGCGCGCCATATGAGCAGCAGCGCCGAGGTAATTCGCGGGGTCGGTCAATGCTCGCAGTTTTACTTCGTCGAAGCGGCGCGAATAGTGCCGAGTCGAAAACAGTCGTTGCGATTGCGAATTCCCTAATCAGCCTGCGAGACGCGCGAGCCACGGGCGCAGCGCATCCTTTTCTTCAAGCCCGAAGCCCGCAGCATCGGTCGGGCGTACGAGACCGGCGCCGACGCCGCACCCGGCCGGGTATCCGCCGAAGGGCTGGAACACGCCTGGGTAAGCTTCGCACCCGCCAAGCTCCAGGCCGACAGCGATGTGAAGATTGATGAGATGGCCGCCGTGCGGATAGGCCTGCGCACGGTCAAAGCCGCAGCTTTCGACAAGGTTTATCATCCGCGCATATTCCGTCAGCCCGTAGGCGAGTCCGGCGTCCATCTGGAAGATGTCTTTGCCCGGGCGCATGCCACCGAAAAGGGCCAGGTTTTTCACGTCGGGCACGGAGAACAGGTTTTCCCCTGTCGCAATCCGGCCGGCATAGGCCTGCGCAACTTGTCGGTTCAGGTCGAAATCGAGCGGGTCGCCAATCTCTTCGTACCAGCGCAGGTTGTACGGCGTGATGGCTTCGGCATAGGCCAGCGCGGTTTTCAAATCGAAACGACCGTTTGCGTCGACAGCGAGCCGCTGACCCTGTCCGGCTACGGTCAGCGCTGCTTCGATGCGGGCAAGGTCCTTTTTGAGGTCCGCTCCGCCGATTTTCATCTTGAAAGCATCGAAGCCAAGCTCGCGATATCCGTTAAATTCGTCGACCAGACGCTGCGTGCTCTCCTCCGGGTAGTAGTAGCCGCCTGCCGCATAGACGTTGACGCCCTCGCGTTTGCCGCGCCGACCGTAATGTCGCGCAATGGTGGCGTGCGCGGGTTCATCCAGCAACTTGGCGTTCAGGTCCCACACGGCCAGTTCGATTGCTGCTGCCGCTGCGGCGCGGTCGCCATGACCACCGGGCTTTTCGTTGCGCAGGATGGTTTGCAGGACCTTCTCTGGGTCAAAGCAGCGACCCGATACATCGAACAGACTTTCGGGGGGCGCAGCCTTGAGACGTGGAATCATCCGGTCGCGCAGGATGCCGCCCTGCGCGTATCGACCGATAGAGTCGAAGGCGTAGCCGATGACAGGTTTGCCGTTACGCACGACGTCGGTTTCGAGTGCCACGAGCGATACATCATGTTCGGCGAAACTTACGAGGGCATTCGCAACGTTTCCTTCGAGCGGGACGGATATTTCCCTGACGGCGGTGAAACGCATGACTATTCCTTGAACACGTTGAAATCAGATGGTCTTACCGGGAGCGGTGCCGAATACGCGCTGATACTCGTTGCGCGCCGCGCTCTCGTCGAACTCGCCGGTCGACTTGGCAATGACAAGCGCCGCAACGCTGTTGCCCATCGCGTTGCAGATACATACCGCCTGCGAAGTGAACCGGTTGATGCCGAACAGGATTGGCAGGCCTTCGACAGGCAACAGGTCCGAGGCGGTCACAGTGGCGGCGAAGACGATAAACGTGCCGCCTGAAACGGTTGCCGCGCCTTTCGACGTGAGCAGCATGAGTACCAACAATCCGAGTTGCTGGTGAAAATCGAGCGGCACGCCATACGCATTGGCGATGAACATTACGCAGAGCGACATGTAGACCGCAGTGCCATCCAGGTTGAACGCATAGCCGGTCGGCAGCACGAGACCTGTGGACTGACGCGAACATCCCAGCCTTTCCAGTTTCTCGAATAGGCGCGGCAGGGCGCTCTCTGAGGAGGCGGTTGCGAACAGGAGGAAGATTTCGTCCTTGAAATAACGCAGGAAGCGGAACACGTTAAAGCCGTAAAGTCTCAGCACGATACCAAGAACAATCACAACGAAAAAGGCGAGCGAGAGGTACATGACGACAAGCAGATAGCCGAGCGAAATGACTGCATTCATGCCACTGCTACCGATTGCGAAGGCTATCGAACCAAATGCACCGAGCGGCGCGAACTTCATGACGACGTCGACGAACTTGAAGAAGCAGTCTGACATGCGCGACAGGGCGTGCTCGACGCTCGCCCGCTGCTCCGTGTTCAGCATGAGCACCGCAGCGCCGAATCCAATCGAAATCACCAGTACTTGCAGCAGCGAGCCGCTGGCAAACGCGCCAATGAAGTTGTCCGGAAACAGCGTGAGAAGGAAGTGTTCGAACGACGTCGAGCCTGCATTGCCATACTGCGCATGTGCGGCGGCAGCAGCTTCCGGACTTTGCACGAGACGCATGCCCAGGCCTACGCCCGAGACGTTCGCAATCACCATGCTGATTGCCAGAGCGATGGACGAGACGACTTCAAAGTAAATGAGCGCGCGCAATCCGATACGCCCGACGTTCTTCAGGTCACCTGCCGCCGCAATGCCGAGCACAACGTTCAGAAATACCAGCGGCGCAACAATCATCTTGATAAGCCGCAGAAAAATGTCGCCGAGAATTTTCATCTCGACGGCAAGCTTCGGCGCGATGAAACCGAGTGCGAGACCGAGTACGATGCCCGCAACAATCTGTACGCCAAGGCGCGCGTATATGGGTGGCTTCTTTCGCGCTGGCGCACGGTGCGGCAGCGCGCTATCAGGATTTGCCATTTCGCTATGAACAGCCATGCTTGTCTCCGTTTTCGCGCCAGCATACGGTGGAAAAATAACCTACAATATGTCCGTACTTGTTTATTATGTCCGGACTATATTGGCGACATGGGAGGAGGTCAACTCGGGGTTTACCTCCACTTCGGCTGCCGGGACCGAACTCGATTTGGGCCTGACTTGGCAACCTTTTTCTCACGGGCTAGCATCAGCGCACAGCAAGTCCGGGTCGTTGCGGCCCCGATGCACATCTCTCAACAGACGAAAGGAATGCAGCAATGAAGCCCCGATACGCCGAACTGGCGGACCAGCTCATCCAGGCAATCGGCGATGGAACCTTTGGAGTGGGGGCGGCGTTGCCGAGTGAGGTCGATTTGTCCGCGCAGTTCGGCGTGAGCCGGGCGACTGTACGTTCTGCGCTTGAAAGAGTGCAGGAGTTGGGATTGATTTCACGGCGCAAACGCGCAGGAATCAGAGTGGAGGCGGCCAGGCCGCGCGTTGCGTTCGAGCAGTCGCTGTCCAGCGTCGAAGACCTGGTTCAGTTTGCGGTGGTCACAGAACGGCACGTACAGTCAATTACGGAAGTGTCTGCTAGCCCTTCACTGGCCGCGAAGCTTGGTGTAGAGACCGGCTCCCGCTGGCTGCGGGTTGAGTTGCTGCGTGTGGACCCCACGAAGCCTGAGGCCCCGATATGCTGGACCGATGTCTATTTGGAAGCGGCGGTAGGCGCGGGTATCCGGCGCGAACTCCGAAAAAGCTCGGGGCTGATTTGCGAAATGGTTGAGCGGCACTTTGGCCGGCCAGTACAGGAAGTACGACAGGAAATTCGGGCGGTCGGTGTGCCAGCGCGGGTCGCTGCATCACTTGCCACCGAACCCGATGCTCATGCGCTTGAGATAACCCGGCATTACGTCGACCAGCGTGGTGCCGCATTTGAGGTAACAGTAAGCGTATTTCCCGCAGAACGTTTTACCTATGCGCTGCAATTGAAGCGACACAATTGATTGCGCAGGCCCGAGATGCCCGCTGACCGGCAGGCTTGCGACCATGTATATCCCTGAGGCGCCTCCCCAAAAAGTGCCTGTCCGGCGGGGAAAGAGGATGCAGGATGCGGTACATCCATGCAGACGCAAGCAATGAGCGCTGCATATCCGGCGCTACAACTGCCGGTATTCCCGCTGCCGACTCGCAGAGCACTCTCTGCGTCAATCGGCGATATGAGCACCGAGTCGGGCGCCGCGCGCAGCGACACACCATTAGAGGCTTTAGCACTTTTAGTCACGAGCCGCCAGAAGTGCCACCCATTCGTGCGAACCTCGAACTCAATCGCGTTGGTGCGGTCCGCACTTCTGTGCACAATGGCCGTTACGCCGACGCTTCTGCGAGGGCGCGACTTCGTTCGGCTTTGAGCAAGCCTTCTACCACTCTCGCTTCGGCCTTGGCGATACCACCAAGAGATGCCACTGAC